>DAOQWI010000157.1:0-8226 GCA_035342015.1 Candidatus Ozemibacteraceae bacterium
GGCGTCATAATTAAAGTCTTTCGATCTTATTCTCAATGAGCTTCGGACTTTTTTTCGTCCGCCCTGCCGTGGCAGGAAGTTCATCTTATCAAATTCGTTTTAAAGTGTCAACAAGTTTTTAAAAATTATTTTCAAAAAAAATACACAAGCATCAGCCAGCCCCACGATGACTTATTTTAATGCAATCAGCGGGCGATTTTGCTATAATCGCGGCATGGGATCAATGACAGGAAATGTAAATCAGCTTCTCTCGGAAACCAGAAGGCATCTGCAGACATTGATGCAGAAAATGCCGGATCTTATCAACTGTGTTGCTCCCGCCAAAGAGAATGACCAGCACGAAACCATCGAAATTATCGAGCAGATTCCAGACAGCATAATCGAAATCGACAATCGCCCGGTTATTACCGTCGCTTTTTGTGGCCCCAGCGGTGCAGGTAAAAGCACCGTATTCAACATGCTCACCGGTCTGGGTGTGCCGGCCGGCGGTGCCGTCAGACCGATGACGCACGCTTCGCTCGCGGCTTTTCCAGAGCCGATAAAGATGCAGATAGATCCAAAGGCAATTTTCCCTGAATTTGAATTATCTGAGCTGGTCGAACCCGCCGACCTCAAAAAATCCGGCACCGCCAGCAACCGACTGTTTTTCAGGTTTTTCAGCAGCGATCATCTCACTCAGAACCTGTGGCCATGCCTTGTCGATATCCCCGACTTCAACACCACCGAAATCGCGAACTGGGACAAAGCCGAAGAAATGATCAGGCGTGCTGAATCGATCATTTTTACCGTCTACCACGAAGCCTATAAAGACCAGAAAACTTTCGATATTCTCAAGAAGGTTCTCAAAGTCGCTGGGAACATCACCTGGCTGCTGACTAAACTCGACCCGCAGGACTGCGCGACCAGTGCCGCCGCCATTCGTGACGACCTGATCGCCAGCGTTCGACTTAACCCGGAATTCTCTGATCAGCGCACCGACGGTCTGACGCTCGCCGATTTTCTTGCTGATTCAGCTTTTTTCTATAGTCCATTCACTTCAAAACCCTCTCTCGAAGATATCAGGCCTTTGGCCAACTGCACCGGATCCTTTACGCAGCACATCTACGGGCAGAATGGCCTTGAAGTAGCCCTGAAACGTCAGCTGCAAAGCATCATGGTCGGGGTTGCGGGCTGCGAAAACATCTGTCATGAAGCCGACACCCTCTACAAAAAACTGTTCGCCGAAATCACCGCCTGCGATCAGATCATTGACAAGGCTGCTCAAACAATTACCGGCGAAGAATTCCCGGTTTTCCGCATTCTTGAACTGATTCGCAAACAGCTTGAGGCAAACCGGCCTTCTTTTCTGCGCCGGGCATTCCAGCCACTGATGCTGCTTGGCTCAACCCTGAAGGCCGCGATTTCATCGGCTGCTGCTGCCGTTTCAAGACTTTCTGGCAGTGAATTTAATAGTTCGGTTAAACAACGTGACAGCCTTGAAAGAAGCCGACTCAACGCCGAAGTGAATGCGCTCGTCGATTTCTGGCGCCGCAAGCCTGAACTCGAAAAAATCACCACCGAACGCTGCACTGCAGCGACAGGAGCCATTCTTACCGCTGAACTGCCGCCAGTTGATGCCGAATGGGAAGCCTCGGTCAATGAATCACTGCAAAAATGGCAGGCCAGCAACAAAGATCTCTGGAAATGGATGAACATCATCGATGACCTGTTTATACTTCTCGGTACCGGCCTCGTCGTTGCCGATTTTTTCATCGACGGCGGAATCGGTACCATGGGTGTCGTCGCTGCAGTCGGTGGCAGCAGTGCCGCCGGCGGCTTTCTGATGTCGCTGTTCAACAACATGGGCCTCGGTCGCGAGGTCATGGAAGCACACCAGAACTGGAAAAAACTTCGTTGCCAGTCATATCGCAAACATCTGCGCGAACTGCTCGCCGGGCCGATTTTTCTCAAACAGCTTGAAGAAAAAGCCACGCGTCTGGCGCCGGATAATATTACCAGCTGCCGTGAGGCATGCGCCAAATTAAAGGAAATCAGCAGAATCCATGAGCACTGACAAATCAGCACTTCTGCACGAGCGGGTCATTAACATCACTCGCCGCTGCGAAGATTTGAAAGACAATGAACTGTTCTTCATGCTCCAGCGAAACCTGCGTCAGGCTGTTGAGCAAAGCAGCGCAACCGCACCTGCTCCGCTTGTCGTAACGATAATTGGCGGCACCGGTGTTGGCAAGTCCTTCATTTTCAGCAGTCTCTGCGCCACTCCGGAAGTCAGCCCATCTTCTTCGTCTGTGCGTGGCTATACAAAAGAGCTTTTCGTGTCAGCTGCCCCGGAAGACCGCGGCCTATTGCCGTTCTCTTCTGAAGAGGCGCATTATCTGCCCGGTCTGCTGCCGGGAGCCATTCTGATCGACACTCCCGATCTCGACACCATCAACAGTAATAACGCCCGCATCGCCCGCGAAACGATAAGAGTTTCAGACATTCTTATCGTCGTCACCACTCCAGATAAGCGTTCCAATTTTGCCATTCACCAGAATATCGTCGAGTGGGCTTCGCGCAAACGCTGGTTCTTTGTCATCAACAAAACCGACACCGCACCTGACGCCAGCACTGAACGCCTGAAGGCCGATCTTACCGACCGTCTGCAGCATATCGGTTTCGCAGTCGACCCCGGCGCTCTGTTTGCTTTCAGCGCCAGACAGCCAGACTCTGATGAATTCAGACGTTTCCGCGATCTTGTGTATTCGCCGCGCACCGTCGTTCAAAGCCGCATTCTTCGAGAGGAATCCGCACTCAGACGCATTCTACATGCCCTGAATGCCGAAAAAACAGCTGAACGTATTCTCAAACTTCAGCAGGAACTGATTGATTACCGCGCGACCCTGAGTGCGCAGATCAACGAGCAACATCACCTCGTCGTTACCTCGCCGGCAATTACCGGTCTGGCCAATGATTCCCTGCGTTCGTCAATCTACCTTGAACTGGCCGGTAACAATTCGCTGTTTCTTTACCCCTGGTTTGCCATAATCAGCTGGTTTTCACCAGGAGTGAGGGCAGAATACGCTGACCAGGCAGTTGAAGCGGCACTGGCAGAAAATTTCCGGTTTTCGGGCTGCCGGGTCGACGAAAGACGCTTTCTTGAAGACCGCAGTCTGATGACAACCTCAGAGAATAATCTGCCCGCAGTCGTTAAAAACAGCGGAAACGGCGAAGTCTTCATGCAGATTATCGAAAATGCCCAGCGCATCTCTGAGATGCCACTGATGCGCTTTTACATCATTCTCGGAAACATTCTTCCATCACTGGTGTTGTTATCAGCCCTCTACCGCGCTGCGGGCAGCTGGATAAGCGGCATCTGGCTGCCAACCGACTTTTTTGTACATGCTGTCGCCCTGATTGTTATCGCGTCGCTACCGGGCTATATGCTGATAAGCAAAGCTATTGACCGCATGGCAGGCCGTTTCGTTCTCAAACCATCGCAGCAGGCCGTCAATCTGCATTTGCTCGATGCCAATATCGCCGGTATCGATAAAATTCTGCAGGAAATTTCGCTGCTCAACAGTTCGGCCGAAAGCCAGCTGAAAGAGATGCAGCATCTTCTGCCGCAGAGCAACTGTGGCATCACCGCACGCGACCTCTGAGTTTACAGAAATCTCGACCAGACGGTGAGAGCGGCGACTGTCAAAGCGACGAATCCAGCTGGAACATCGAAAAAACCGATGCCGAAGCGATGATATCTTGTACGATTGCCGGATACCCGGTAGCCACGTGCTTCCATTGCCTCTGCCAGTTCTTCGCCTCTGATTATTGCCTGTGCCAGGGTCGGGATCATCAATGGCATCAAGGCGGCAGCCGACGAAAAGAAACCGCCTTTGCCAAGGCGGGCGCCTCGGGCAATCTGCGCCATGCGGATGCGGTCGATTTCTGAAAGCATCACAGGCAGAAAGCGCACGGCAATGACCATGACGAGGGCTAGTTCGCGCGCTGGCAGCCTGAAAAGGCGCAACGGCCGGAAAATTGTTTCCCAGAAAAACATCAGTTCAGACTGTGGCGAAACTGTCAGGTAGCAGCCTGCAGCAATAAAAACACCCAGAATTCTGATCATGCCCTCAAGAGCCGGAACCAGTTCAAAACTATCGCCGCGAAAACCCTGCACCAGGCCGACAATAACCAGAAGAAGCCAGATGCGTTTTATCGACAGCAGAAGGTCAGCCAGGGGCAACCTGCCCATGACCGCAAACAAAAGCAACATCGCCAGTGAGCCAGCCATGGCCGGCAGTTGCAGCCCATTCAGAGAAAAGAACATAATCAGTACAAAGCATAATCCGCCCTTAATAAGCGGGTTCAGGCTGTATAAAAAGCTGCTGCCTGGTTTATAGCTTATCTGCATGGCTTTTCTCACGGGCAACAAAACTGGCGACAGCTTCGGCATTTACCTGTGGCAGCGACGACACAGTCGCAAACGGGGCCAGAGCATGGCAATACCAGCGGGGAAGCGGGTAAAAATCGCGGTTACACACCGCCTGCCGTAAAAAATCGTCACCAGAGAACCAGCTCCCCTGCCCTTCTCTGAGGAACAGAATATTGCTGTCGGGATGCAGAAAAACTTCGGGCTCGTGAGTAACTACGATCACAATATGCTCGCGCGCAAGCTGATTGAGCATTTCAGCCAGAGCCTTCTGGCCATTTGCATCAAGTCCGGCAAGAGGCTCGTCGAGGAGTATGACCGGAGGCATGGCAACAGTGCAGGCGGCCAGAGCTACCCGGCGTTTTTCGCCGCCAGAAAGTTCGAACGGGTGGCGTGAGTAGAACTTTTCGGGTTCTAGACCCCAGCGCTGCAACCATTGCTGTGCCCGTGGCGTAATCTCGTTTTCGGCTAACTCACGCATGCGCAATGAATATTCAACTTCATCGCCAACTGAGGTGTTGAAAAAAAGTGATTCGGGGTCCTGAAAGGTCAGCGAAAAGTTGCCCGCCGGCTGAAAAACTGCACCATCATAAAGAATCTGACCCGAAAATTCACTGTGAAAACCTGCGATAGTAAGCAGAAGACTGCTCTTACCAGAGCCAGCACGACCAACAAGCAGATTGATTCGCCCGCAGCCAAAGCTGCCATCGATTTTTTCAGCCACCGGCTTACCGCCATAGGAAACAGTAAGATTTTTCAGTTCAAGCTGCGCGCTCATGATCTGGCCTCAAGGATTTTTTCAAGTTTCCAGGCGTCCGGAATTCTGAACCATGGCAACTGCTCGACGCTGGCACGCAGATCGGCAATTGGCCCGTTAAATACCAGACTGCCGGCGTTGAACGCGAGAATCTGCTCGAAATGGTGCAGATCTTCGGCAAGCTGCGAGACAACCATGACTCCGATGTCATGTTCGCGGGCAAAAGTTTTGACAGTCTGCCAGAAGTTGTCGCGCGCCCAGGGGTCGAGGTGTGAAGTTGGCTCGTCAAAGATCATCCAGGAAGGCTGCATGATCATTACCGATGCAATACACAGTAACTGCTTCTGACCACCAGAAAGGTAATGAACCGGGGTCGAGAGCATATCGCCGAGCCCGAAGCGGGCAGCGGTTTCCCTGACCCGAACCTGCATTTCATCATAACTTACACTCAGATTCTCAAGACCGAATGCAAGGTCTTCTGCCACGGTTGTACCGACAATCTGGTTATCAGGCGTCTGAAAAATGATACCGGCTAGAAAGCCACAGCGGCCGATGTGATTGAAAGGCGCAAAACCGTCGACAGTCACGATGCCGGTCTGAGGTTCGATCATGCCGGCAATCAGCCTGGCAACAGTAGACTTCCCGCTGCCGTTGCCGCCGATTACTCCGGTAATCGAGCCTTTCGAGCAGGAAAAAGAAACCTCCTTCAGTTTGAAGGAGGTTTCTGATTTCTCGTTATATCTGAAAGATACTTTGTCGAGAATTATCATCCTGCGACGGATTCACCTCATTTGGTGAATTCGATGATTGCCATTTCGGCATTGTCGCCGCGGCGATTGCCCAGCTTGTAGATTCTGGTGTAGCCACCGGGAACCGTTTCAAAGCGGGGGGCGATGCGGTTGATAAGTTTGGTTACAGTGCCTTCGACTCTGAGAATTCTCTGAGCGTTCTTTCTTTCTTTGGTTACACTCTTGCCGTCCTGGTCGACAGTGCGTTTGCAGGTGGCGGGAATGTAGTCAACGATGAATTCCGGTCTCGGATTCTTGTCGGGGTCGGCGATGTACTTTTCAGCAGCTTCGCGTGTTTCTTTGTCGAGATTGGAGATGTATCTCTTGATCTCGTCACGGCCAAGGATTTCGCGATCGTTGCAGCCATGGAAGAACTTTTCGAGAAGAGTTCTTTTGGCGGCTTTAAGACCAGCGGTCTGAGCCTGATTTTCGCCTTTGAGAGTCATCATCTTTTTGGCGATGGTCACGGCTTTTTCGATTTCGCGGCGCAGATCTTTGGCTTTCTGCAGAGTGGTTTCGATTTTTTCATATTTAACAAGTGAGGTGCACAGTGAGCGCAGCAGAGCTATCCTCTGATGTGACTCGCGACCAAACTTGCGTCCGATTTTCTTGTGTCTCATTCGTCATTACCTCCGGCGGTACCATCATCGTCAGGAAGACTCATGTTGAACTGACTGAGTTTTTCTCTGACTTCTTTGAGCGACTTTTTACCAAAATTCTTGATTTCGAGCAGCTCGGAAACTTTTTTGTTAACAAGTTCACCAAGAGTCTGAATGCCAGCTTTCTTGAGGCAGTTTCTCGAACGGACTGAAAATTCGAGATCCTTGATCAGGATATCGTGATGACCCTTCTGCGGGACTTCCTGTTTCTGGGAAGAAACCATTACGAGTTCTTCTTTATGAGTCGGAATGCCCTTTTTGTCTTCGACGATTTCTTCTTCAAGAGCCTTGAAGAGATCAACATGTGCCATCAGGAACTTGGCTGACAGTTCAACAGCCTCGGCGGGCTGCATGCTGCCGTTGGTCCAGACCTGAAGGGTAAGCTTGTCGAAATCGATATTCTGGCCTACGCGAGCATCAGAAACGTTATACATTACTCTGGTTACGGGTGAGAACTGGCTGTCGACCAGGATGGTGCCAATCGGCTGATTGTTCATCTTGTGATCTTCGGCGAGAACATAACCGCGGCCACGCTTGAAGGTGATATCCATGCCAAGAGTGATGTCGCCGGTTACCTGAGCGATGTGAACGTCTTCGTCAATTACGAGCAGATCAGGATGCGAAGGCAGATCAGCGGCGGTAACGTCTGCCGGACCCTTGACTTCAAGGCGCAGAGTGATGGGCTCATCGACTTCTACGTTAACTACGAGTTTCTTGAGGTTAAGGATGATGGCGGTAACGTCTTCAACAACGCCAGGGATACTGCAGAATTCATGAAGAACTCCGTCAATCTTGACGCTGCTTACAGCTGAACCGGGCAGTGAAGCGAGCAGAACTCTGCGGAAAGAATTTCCGAGGGTCTGACCATAGCCTCTTTCAAGAGGTTCGACTTCGATGATGCCGTGGTTCGAGTGTTCGCCTTCGATATATTTGATTTTGGGTCGGTTGATTTCAATCACGCGAATTAGCCTCCTGTTAAGCTTAGCGAGAGTAGAATTCGATAATCAGATGTTCCTGGATCTTCGGGTCGAGCTGTGCGCGTTCGGGCAGCGCAACAAACTTACCCTTGAGGTTTTCGCGATCTACTTCGAGCCATGAGCTGGCTTCGCGGCTTGAGTTGATTTCGAGAGCGTCTTTGATCTGCTGACGAATCTTGCTGCTTTCGCGGATGGCGATAACATCACCGGCTCTCAGCTGGTAGCTGGGAATATTGCACTTGCGGCCGTTGATGTCGAAATGACCCTGGGTGATCCACATGCGGGTCTGGGCGCGTGAAAGGCCAAAACCCATGCGGAAAGCCACGTTGTCAAGACGGGTTTCGAGCTGGTGCAGCAGGTTGACACCAGAGTTACCAGACTTGCGGCTGGCGGCTTCATAATATTTGCGGAACTGGCGTTCCAGGATTCCGTAGGTTTTTCTGAGTTTCTGCTTGGCGCGAAGCTGAACTTCATAGCCGGTAGCTTTCTTTCTCATCTGTTCGGAACCGTGCTGACCAGGTACGAATGCGCGGCGTTTGAAAGCGCATTTCTCGGTAAAACAGCGGGCTCCCTTAAGGAAAAGTTGATCGCCTTCACGGCGGCAAATTCTACAAACTGAACCAGTATATCTAGCCAT
>DAOQWI010000158.1:0-8201 GCA_035342015.1 Candidatus Ozemibacteraceae bacterium
GCTCGGCCAACCTCTCGATCTGCTTGGGTTTGACGCCTGCCTGATGCAGATGGTCGAGGTTTCCTGGACCGCCGCTCCTTACGTTCTCTGCCAGGTCGGATCTCCCGACATGGAACCCGAAAGAGGCTGGCCATACGATATGATCGCCTCAGAACTCATCAAAAAACCGGAAATGGATGCCCTGCTTCTTGGCAAACACATCGCACAGGTCTACAACAAGTCGTATATGAGCGGCGCCCAGGGTAACACCGCAGTCGTTCTCTCGGTCATCGACCTGGCCAAATCTGAAAAATTCAGAGACGACCTCAACCATTTCTGCAATGTTGCGCGCCAGAATATCTATGACATCGATAAATACGAAACAGCCAGAGATGCGGCTCTAAAATATTCATACGGGGACTACATCGATCTTGGGCACTTTCTCAGCCTGCTGATCAAATCAAGCGTCAAGGCTGAAACCCGCTCTGCCGCGTCACAACTCCTTTCAACCATTGTCGGCGAAAGAAAAAGCGGCGGCTATGTCGCAAAAACTGCCGCCAACGGCGAAAAATTCAAAGACACCAGAGGGCTTTCCATATTCTTCCCGACCCGTCAGGGGTTCAAAACTTACAAAGCCCGCTACCGTGAGCATGCAATTGCCCAGGATACCGAATGGTTCAACTTTCTCAGCGAAGTTGCCAACCCCAACATGCCCTATCTCAAACTCGAAGACGTGGTGCTTGAAGACAAGAACAAAGACGGCCGCATCGCCGCCGGCGAAGAGGTCAAAGTTTTTGTCTCGCTGCGCAACCTTGGTCGCAAAACCCTTGATCAGGCCGGCATAAGCTGCGTTACCGACAGCAAACTGCTCGACAACGATAAATACTCTGCCGAGCTCACAAAATTGCCGGGGCCGGGCAAAACCGAACTGATCCACGCTTTCACAGTTAAGGTAAGTGAAGATGCGCCAGTTCATTCTGAAATCAGTCTCAAGCTCAGTCTTGCCGGTGAAAAACTCCCGGTCTCAACCATCAAATCAACCTTTTACATCAAAGAACCCTTCTCGTCAACCGGCCACGCCCTGCTGGTTCTAACCGATAATTTCTCACCGGCCAGCCCGGTTCTGCAGCAGATGATGCAGAATG
Source organism: Candidatus Ozemibacteraceae bacterium (assembly GCA_035342015.1). Lineage (GTDB taxonomy): Bacteria > Muiribacteriota > Ozemobacteria > Ozemobacterales > Ozemobacteraceae > Rifleibacterium. The sequence continues at coordinate 1,125 of DAOQWI010000158.1, forward strand.
CCGGCGTCAAATTCGACACCTGGGACCGCATGCTCGACGGCGCCCTGCGCCCCGAAGTCATGAAGCGCTACCTCGAAGGCTGGGTATTCATCGCAGTTCAGGATTCAACCCCCGAGCAGTCGCTGACCGAAGAAGAAATCGATTCTCTCGACCAGTTTCTCAAAGCCGGCGGCCGCCTGGTTCTCAACGGCCAGGACCTGGCCTTCTCATTGCGTGACAGCGACTTTCTGCGCACCCGCTGCAAAGCCAAATTCGTTCAGGACGACGTCAACGTGCACGTTGTTTCGGGCGCAAACGGCTTTCTTGGTAACCGCAGCGTGCAGATATTCGGTGGCGACGGCGCCAACAACCAGAAGTGGCCTGACGAAATCGACGCCCTGCCGGGTGCCGATGTCATAATCAAATACGAAGAAGGCGCCCGCGACAAGGCTGACGACCGTGAAATGAACGGCCCCGACCACAAGCCGGGTTCGCTTACTCGCGGCATAACTTCATCCGGCGCCGCCGGAATAAAAGTTACCGATGGCTACCGCCTGATTCTGTTTACCTTCGGCATCGAAGCTATCAACAACGCCAGCCAGCGCAACGAGATGATGCGGCAGATCGCCGACTTCATGCAGCCGGCTGCGGAAGCCGAAGTCAGAAACCTTGCCCGAGCCGCCACCCGACGCGTTAACCCGCAGGCAACTTCCGAACGTGTTGTCCTCGAAAGGGCCGACCTGCTTTCGAGCGTTGAAGCCAGGCTGATCAAGCAGATCAAAGAAGAGTTCAACAAGAACCCGCAGACCCGCACCCGCCTGCTCGACGAAATTCAGCGCCTGCCGGCCGGTCAACGCAAGGCCGTGCAGAATCTTGAAAAAAATGTGCAATCACTCTTGGAATTTGACGCACAGCATGGTACTCTGAACCAGAGATAACCGCAGCCCATTCCTACAGGGAGAAATCTCAACCGGGTTTCTCCCTTTGTTATGTACTTTTGCGGTCACAGGTTTAAATCAGTGAATAACGCCAAAATTCTTCTTACACAGGGCCCGCTTGAGCCTGTCACACGCACAACTGCCAGAGAAGACGATTCTCCGGAAACCGTATCGCGGCGCCGGCAGATCATCAGGCTTTACATCACAGCAATCCTGTTGCTCAGTGCCATGCTGACCGTATACATCTGGCAGTCGACCAAAATGGTCGAAGTAAAACTGCGCATCAAAACTATCGAAAAAGATATCAACAACCTTGAAAATGCCAATGCCGACCAGCGTGCCGAAATTTCAAAACTTCAATCCCTGACACGCATCGAAACCGTCGCCAAAAATGAGCTCGGAATGGTGGTTCCCCGTCGCATCATCTATATTACCATGCCAGAAAAGTGGTTGAAAAAGAATGAGTAATCAGACCCCGTTTCATCAGTCTGTTCTCGTCGATGCAGTGGTCAGATATGCCATGCCCGAAGATGGACACGTCTTTGTCGACGGAACATTTGGCCTCGGTGGGCATACCCGTGCAGTTCTTGCCAGTTATCCCACAATTACCAGAGTTATCGGCATCGACCGCGACGCTGAAATTCTCGAGCATTCATGCAAAACTCTTGACGACCAGCGCATCAGCCGTTTCCAGGCCAGTGCTTCCGATCTGCCAGAGATACTTGCCAGATGTGACCTCAAAGGTGTCGATGGTATCCTGCTCGATCTCGGAGTTTCTTCATGGCAGCTCGACAACGCTGACCGCGGGTTTTCTTTCACACGCCCGGGCCCTCTCGACATGCGCATGAACAATGCAGAGGGCGTTACCGCCGCCGATCTTGTCAATCAGCTCGAGCGCGATGAACTGACCCGGATCTTTTTTCAATATGGCGAAGAAAAATTCAGCCGCAGAATTGCCGATGCAATTGTCAAACAAAGAGCTGCAACGCCTTTCATTACTACCGACCAGCTGGCAAAGACCATAACTGAAGCCATGCCGGCAGCCAGCCGCCACCAGAGTCAGATTCACCCGGCAACCCGTGTTTTCCAGGCGTTACGTATTGCAGTGAACCATGAACTTGAAGAAATTGAGAGATTTCTGGACATCGCCCTTGCCTGTCTGAACCCCGGCGGACATCTGACGATTATTTCATTTCATTCTCTTGAAGACAGGCTCGTAAAGGCCTTTATGCAAAAATATCAGAAAGGCTGCGACTGTCCACCCAGATTTCCCGTCTGTGTCTGCGGCAAAAAGCCTCAACTTAAACTATTGACCGGCAAAGCCGTTTTTGCCGACGAAAATGAAACCGCCGCCAACCCAAGGGCGCGATCAGCAAGACTTCGAGCCGCCATGAAACTCAGTACCGGAGGCAATGAAAAATGAGCGTCAGGGCCATGCAGCCGAGAACCATGCGGGCGGTAGCTCTTCTGGCACTGTCAGCGCTGATGACAGGCATTTTCATAATGAGACTGGTTCAGCTTCAGGTTTTTCAATATAACCAATGGGCGCAGAGATCCACAAAAAACCATGTAAGCAAGCGCGTTCTCGACATGAAGCGCGGCAACATCTATGACCGGCGCGGCGATGAACTGGCAATATCAGTCGATACCTACACGGTTTTCCTCTATACGCGTGAGGTAAAATCACTGTCTGAAGCGGCTAATGCACTGGCAACGGTTCTGCCGATGAGCCGCGAAGAGATCATCGCCAAGGTTGGTGACCGCTCAGGCTATATTCAGATTTATAAAGAACTTGAACCAAACCTGGCGATGAAGTTGCAGAAGCTCAATATTCCCGGAGTTAATCTCGAAAGTCATTATCGGCGTTATTACCCGCAGAAATCGCTCGCTTCAAACCTGATTGGCTTCACCGGAGCCGAGCAGCAGGGCCTCGAAGGCCTCGAAAAACTTTTCGACAAAACCCTGCGAGGTTACCCGGGGCTGGCTGTCCAGGAAGACATAAGTCTCAGCGAAAGCGGACCGGCGCAAATGCGTGTGATAACTCCACCCATGGGTGGCAGCAATATCAATCTCACCATCGACTCTTTCATTCAGCACGTCATAGAGTCTGAGCTGGCCAAACTGATAGAGCAATATGATCCCATCGATGCTACTGCCATCGTCATGGACCCGCACACCGGAGAAATTCTCGGCATGGGCTGTCTACCAAACTACGATCTGAACAATTTTGGCGAAGCCAAACCTGATACCCGACGCAATCGGCCGGCAACAGATTTTTTTGAACCCGGTTCGTGCATAAAGATTCTGGCAGTAGCAAGCGCCATCGAAAATGGCAAAGCCGATCGCAACACCCGTTTTTACTGCCGAGGTTTCGGCGAAATGCCGGGCCGGCGCATTCGCTGTCATGGCGCTCATGGTCTCGTTGACACAGACAAGGCAATCGCTGAATCCTGCAATGCTGCAATGATGCAGATTTCACAGATGATTGAACCTTCGATGCTGTATCGCACCTACAAGAAGTTTGGCTTTGGTGATCCGACCGGTGCCGAAGTCGTTGCCGAAAGCAACGGTATTTTCAGGGCACCCTCAAAGTGGTCTGCTTTCTCCCCTTCTTCGCTCAGCATCGGCCAGGAAATGACCGTTACCGGCCTGCAGCTGGTTCAGGCCTATTCAGCCATAGCCAATGGGGGGAATCTGATCAGGCCCAGACTGATAAAGCGCATTACCTCGCCGGACAACGAGATTCGCGAAGATTTCGGGCCAGAAATAGTCAGGCGCGTCATTTCGCCAGAGCTTGCCAGAAGCCTGCGCCGCATGCTGATGGGAGTCGTTGAGGGCGGCACCGGTAAAATGGCAATGCTTGAAGACTATACGGCCGGCGGCAAAACCAGCACAGCCCAGAAGGCTAACCCACGCGGTGGTTATTTCAACGATAAGGTTGTGGTCTCGTTTATGGGCATGATTCCGGCCATGGACCCAAGAATAGTGCTACTGGTCGCGGTTAACGAACCGAAGGGCGACGAAAGAACTCTTTTCGGGGGCAAAGTCACCGCCCCGGCCTTTGCCAGAATCGCCGACCGGGTTCTCAAACATCTCAAAGTGCCGCCCGACCGTTCGCTTACTCCCGAAGCACGTGAAGAGCAACTGTTAAAAAACAATAAAATTACTGTTAAGCAGGAAATAATAAAGCTGCCCAACCTGATTTCCCAGGCCCATGCCAGCGTCGCTTCTTCGTCAGTTTCGGCATCAGACACCTGCGAACTGGTTCCTGATCTGCGCGGCAAATCTCTGAAAGCGGCTATTCAGACAATTAATCGTCGTGAGCTGAAAGCAATTTTTGAGGGTAACGGAGTAGTAATTGCCCAGCAACCGCCGCCGGGGCGCCCGCTTCCCAACAGCAGAATTCTCAGAGTTAAATTATCACCTGACTTTATTGAATAACCTGTTTAAATCAGCAGAAAAACCTGATAAAATCCAATGCTCTGAAAAAAAATCAAGACTCTCCGGAGCCACAAACATGAAAACATTACGCAGCATCTTGCCGACCAATATTGTCTCTACCACAGGTGTTCTCGATATAGAAATCACCGGGATTGCCTTCGATTCAAGAAGAGTTAGTAAAGGCAACCTCTTTGTCGCTCTGCCCGGGCAGCACATTGACGGCTGCGCCTTTATCTTCGACGCTCTCGAGCGCGGTGCGGCTGCAATCATGATTGAGGGCACAAGAAAGAATATCGAGGTTCCGGTAGTCAAGGTCAGCAACGCACGCCAGGCTCTTTCAGAGGTTTCGGCAAAATTTTACGACAATCCTTCAGAAAAGCTCAAACTGCTCGGAATCACCGGAACCAAAGGCAAAACCACAATTACCTATCTGATTCAGAGTATTCTCAAAAAGGCCTTCGGGCACGCATTCAGAATCGGTACGGTGGAATACGATATGGAATACGAAAAGATTCCTGCAAGTAACACCACTCCCGAGTCACAGGTTCTGCAATCGCTGATCGATCAGGCATTGCGCAACGGCATCAAGCACGGCGTTCTCGAAGTAAGTTCGCATGCCCTCAAAACCTGGCGGGTCGAGCATCTTAATTTTGTTGTTGCCGGTTTTACCAATCTTTCGCTTGAACACACAGAATTTCACCCCGACATGAACGATTATTTCAGCGCCAAAAAGCGCTTCTTCACAGAGATTGCCAGCAGTGGCAAAATCTGCATAATTGGCATCGACAATGAATACGGACAGCGGATGGCGCTTGAATGCCGCGCAGTCGGCCTCGATGTGAAGACAGTTTCGGTTCATGACCACAGCGCCGATTTTTATTGCGAAAACCTTAAAATGACAGGCACCAGCAGTGATTTTTTCATCTGTAATGGCAGCGAAAAGCACCCCTGCAACACCCACCTGCCTGGTGAATACAATGTATTCAATGCACTCATGGCAGCCGCAATGGCCCGGGCGACCGGGGCCGACTGGAACTCTGTCTGTACCGGGCTGCATTCGGTCAAAAACGTGCCCGGCCGGCTTGAATCAATCGCGAACGAGCAGGGTGTCAACGTCATTGTCGACTATGCCCACAGCCCGGATGCCCTCGAAAATGTTCTCAAAACCGTCAGGCCCCTGACACGCAAAAAGGTCATCACCGTCTTTGGCTGCGGCGGCAACCGCTCGCACGAGAAACGCCCGGTTATGGGCAAAGTGGCGCTGCGCCATTCCGATGTCGTAATTGTTACCAGTGACAACCCAAGAAAAGAAGAGCCTGAAGTCATAATTGACGAAATCATGGCCGGCATAAAGGCTGAAGTGCCTGACAGCACTAAAACTGTTCTGCAGGAGCTCGACCGGCGGGCTGCTATCTTCAAGGCCCTTAAAATGGCCGAATCTGGCGATACGGTTGTAATTGCCGGAAAGGGCCACGAAACCGGGCAGTATTTTGCCGACCGCACGATTCCATTCGACGACCGTGAAGTCGCCCGCAGCTTTTTCAGGAAAAACGAAGATGAAAACTGAATTGAACCGGCTTGCCGAAAAATGTGGCGGCAGAGTCGTCAGGCCTGCCACAAAAGACGTCAGCGGCATAAGCATCGACACCCGCACTCTCAGGCCCGGTAATCTCTATGTTGCGCTTAAAGGCGAAACACACGACGGTCACGCCTTTGTCGGGGCCGCCATAAAAGCCGGGGCTGCCGCGATTCTTGTTTCGAGCCTTCCCGAAACCGATGTTCCGGCCGAAACCGGCATTATTCAGGTCGCAGACACCCTTTCAGCGCTGCAGGCAATTGCTGCCGCCAGACGTAATGAGCTGAGTTCCTTTTTCATCGGGGTAACCGGCAGCAATGGCAAAACCACGACCAGATCGATGGTGCACCACATCCTGTCTGAAGACCATATCTGCAGCACCACCACCGGCAACCTCAACAATCATATCGGTCTGCCGCTGACGATAATGGCAATCGCTGAAGACAGCCAGTACAGCATTCTCGAGATGGGTATGAACCACAGCGGCGAAATTCGCGATCTTTGCCGCATTGCCAGACCAGACGCTGCACTGATCAGCAACATCGGCCCGGCCCACATAGGCATTCTCGGCAGTCTTGAAAACATTGCCCGCGCCAAAGCCGAGATTCTTGAATTACTCGAAGCAGGAAAAACTGCGGTAGTGCCGGGTGACACCGAATTCACCGAAATTTTCCGGGCGGCCGGGCGTGGTAAACTCGTCACCTTTGGCGAAAAGCCCGAAAATGATTATCGCTTAACTGATCTGCGCATGCTGGCCGATGCGGTTGTATTCAAACTGCAGACCCCGGCCGGAACCAGAGAATGTCATCTCAACCTCGCCGGCCGCCACAATGCTTTCAATGCCGCCGCCGCCCTGACCCTCTGCCATCAGCTTGGCTGCGACCTCGACCGTGCAATTGCCAGAATCGCAACCTTTACGCCAGTTGGTGCCCGCATGGAACGCGTGCAGATCGATGGACTCACTGTATTGCTCGACTGTTACAACGCCAATCCTGGCTCAATGCAGGAAGCGCTGCGTTATCTGGCAATCTGTTCTTCGCCGCGAATCGCAGTTCTCGGCGACATGCGCGAACTTGGCGAACTTTCTGAGTCGCTGCACCGGCAGCTCGGAGTCCAGGCAGCAGAAGCTGCCCCCGACCTGCT
>DAOQWI010000159.1:0-8148 GCA_035342015.1 Candidatus Ozemibacteraceae bacterium
TAAGATTTTCCCGTTTATCTTCTGAGTCATGCGCAATACTGTAGCTATGGTGATTTCTCTGTGATATTATGGCAGAAAAATCCTGAGGTTAAATATGACGGCACTTGAACAGACAACGGCCATTGAAATAAAAGAGACACGCATTTCATTCTCTGAAACCGGCAAGGGTGAGTCAGTTCTTTTTCTGCACGGCAACCCTGGCAGCCGCAAGGATTTCGCCGGCATTCAGGCCCGCGCTGACAGTCTTGCCTGCCGCCTGATCATGCCTGACCGCCCCGGGCACAACGGCAGCGAAGAACTGATCAATGAGAACAACGATGTCTGGCTCGATACAGATGTTTATGCCGAATTGATCGACCGCCGCTGCAATGGCAGCGCCTGGCTGTTCGGTTATTCGATGGGCTGCCATATCGCTGCCCGCATCGCCATGCGTCACCCTGGCAAAGTAAAGGGCATCATCATGACTGCCCCGTATCTCACCCCCGACAATCCGTCAGAAAAGCCAACTTCCATACCTGACCTCGCCAAAGGCGCAGTCATTGGCACCGCTCTTGGCCTGGTGCTACCGCTGGTCTCGCAGACAAAAATGCAACAGCACCTCGAAAAGGTTTTCATGCCGGCCCCCCTGGCCGACGATTTCCGTGAAACCTGGCTGCCTCGCTATACCCGCTTTGAATCGCTGATGGCGATGATGACTGACAAAAACAACATGCTGCGCACCCAGTCTGATGTTCTGGCGGGCATGAAGGAAGTAAAATGCCCGGTCTACGTTATTTTCGGCGAAAAAGACGCTGTCTGCTCGGTCGAAAATCAAAAAAAGATCATCGCTGAATGTATTCCTGCCGCAAAACAATCATCAATAGCTGATGCCGGCCATGCCCTGCCGCTTTCACATGCTGAAGACTGCGTCAAAATCATAAAAGAAGCTCTGCAGCTTCAGTAATTCAACCATCAGAGGAACCATGTCTACATTTCTTAAACAGTACGTTCAGTATCAGAAACCCCAGGTGAACATGCTGATCGCGCTTTGTCTGCCGCTCCTCGGTGCGGTTTACAACTTTGGCTGGCGCGCCGCCATGTTCGTCTTCTTCTCGATGTTCTGCTGCTGGCTGGCAGAATATCTTTTCACCCGCCGTGAAGGGAAACCTGCCTCTGCCGCCGCTCTGGTCACCGGAGCTCTGCTGGGCCTGATCTGCCCGCCCAACGTGCCCTTCTGGCAGATTGCGGTCGGTGGGTTCTTCTGTATAATCTTCGCGAAAATGGCTTTCGGCGGCTTCGGTAAAAATATTTTCAACCCGGCGATGGTCGCGAGATGTTTTCTTTACATCAGTTTTCCGGCAACGCTTGCCGCCACCTGGTATGTGCCGTTTCAGGGCGGTGCCGCCGGATTTGCCGCCTACACTTCAACCACGAAAGCTGCAGCGGTCGACGCCAGCATGTTCAACGTCGACAGTGTTACGAGCGCCACAACCCTTAGCGCCGTTAAAAGACTTAACGGCTACAGGCGCGAAGCTCTCGCGGCACATAAAACCGACGAAGCTGAAAAAGCTCTCAAAGCCTTCGAAGGAATTTCCCTCAGTCGTCTTATTGTTGGCAATATTAACGGCTCGATGGGCGAAACCAGCTCGATTCTGATTCTGATCAGCATGGCCTGGCTGCTTTATCAGAAGATTCTCTTCGTTCCGCTGCTGATTGGGCCATTCATCGGCATTCTGCTCGCCAAACTGATGCTGCATTTCGCCGGTCTCGAAACTCTGCCACTGGTGCAGGGTTATCTGGTTAACGTCTTCGCCGGCGGCACCCTTTTTGCCGCAGTGTTCATGGTAACCGAACCGATTTCAGCGCCAATGAACAATAAAGCGCGCTGGATATACGCAATGCTGATCGGTTTTCTGGCAGCGGTTATCAGGAGCCTGTCGGCATTCAATGCCGGCTTCATGTTCGCCATTCTGCTCGGCAACACCTTCGGCCCGCTGATCGAAATCGGCTGCGTCGAATTCGAGAAAATGCAGAAGGAAAAAGCAGCATGAACGAAAAGATCAAAACTGTAATCTTCACCGTTGCCGTAACCGCTGTTTTTGTTTTCATGGTAAGTGGCGTTAACGCCCTGCTCAACGATAAGATCGTCGCCAACCGCACCGTTGCAAGGCAGAAAGTCATCCTCAAACTTTTCGGGCTTTATCAGGCCGACAACAAGTGGCCCGATTCAGTAATTCCGCAGTTGTTTGCCTCTGCTACTGCCAAAATCTCATTGCCCGAAGCACCGGCACTTGAATGTTACCGCCACAGCGTCGGGGCTGATAAATTCTTCGTCCTGGCCTTTTCAGGGCAGGGTTTCTGGGATAACATCTCCGGCTTCATCGCCCTCGACCTCGATCAGGGCAAAATCAGCGGACTTGAATTCACACAGCACGGCGAAACCCCGGGTCTCGGCGGCCGTATCAGCGAGCCAGAATTCAAGGCCCGTTTCAAAGACAAGCCGATTGGCAGCATCAGAAGTGACGGTCTGCGACTGAAAATCGTCGCCGAAGGTTCTGCCACCAAACCAGACGAGGTCGACGGCATCACTGGTGCCACCGGTACCTCCAATGCGGTCGAAAAGATCATCAACAACACCATAACCAGTTTTATCAGGCTGAACGAAGGAGGTAAGCTGTAATGGCCGCCGGACCAGTAAAAGGTATTGCCGCTTTAAAACGTATGCTCTGGGAAGAAAACCCGGTAATCGGGCAGATTCTCGGTATCTGTTCGGCTCTGGCTGTTACCAACCTCGTCAAAAACACTCTGGTAATGTGCCTTGGCCTGATCTTCACACTGATGATGTCATGCCTCACCGTTTCGCTGCTGCGCAACGTCATTCCGCGGCAGGTGCGCATGATCATTCAGGTGCTCGTGATCGCTGCCTACGTAATTGTTATCAAGATTATCCTCGACGCTTATCTGCCCGAAATCAGCAACGAACTCGGGCCATATGTCGGGCTGATCATCACCAACTGCATCGTCATGGGGCGCACCGAAGGCTATGCGATGAACAACAAACCGGTTGATGCAATTCTCGACGGCATCGGCGCCGGCATCGGTTATTCACTGGTATTGCTGCCGATAGCAATGATCCGTGAGCCACTCGGGCTCGGCACTTTCTTCGGCATGCAGCTTCTCCCCCCCGACTGGACAAAATGGAACATGATGGTAATCGCCCCCAGCGGCTTCTTTGCTCTGGCAACCTATATCTGGATCGTCAGAGCTTTCAAGGCCGGCGAAGGTAAGAGGTAAAACAGCATGGATATTCAAAGCATTCACCCACTGGTAATCTTCTTCGCTGCCATCACCACCAACAACATTCTGCTGACCAACTTTCTCGGAATGTGTTCATTTCTGGCCGTTTCCAAAGACCTGAAAAGTTCACTCGGTCTCGGCGTCGCGGTAATATTCGTCTCGACCTTCACTGCGCCCCTGAACTGGCTGGTTTATCACAAACTACTGGTTCCTTACGGCCTTGAATACCTGCAATATATTGCCTTCATCATCGTTATCGCCGCGTTTGTACAAATTATCGAAATGATCATCGAACGGGTCAGTACCCTGCTCTATCTTACACTCGGCATCTTTCTGCCGTTAATTACAGTAAACTGCGCCATTTTTGGCTGCGTGCTGTTTCTGGTTATCCGCCAGTATACATTCATGCAGTCGATCGCCTATGGCCTCGGCGCTGGCACCGGCTGGGCACTCGCGATTGCCGCTCTCGCCGGTATCAGAACGCGCATGGAAAAGAAATCGAAGGTAATTGCCGAACTCGAAGGCCCGGGCATCGCACTGGTAATAACCGGCATCATGGCCATGGCTTTCATTGGCTTTTCCGGCATTGTAAAAATCAACTGACAGGACAAGCACCATGTCACCGATAATAACCGCAATTGTAGTTCTCAGCGCCCTTACCGGCGGCCTGACGATTCTGCTGCTCATCGCCGAATTTTTCTTTGCCAACTATGGCGAAGTGACCGTTGACGTCAACGCCGGCGAAAAGACGCTTAAAGTCAAAGGCGGCGCCAACCTGCTTTCCACTCTGGCCAGTCAGAAGCTTTTTCTGCCATCAGGCTGCGGTGGCCGCGGCAGCTGTGGCACCTGTAAATGCCGGGTTGTCGACGGCGGTGGCCCACTGCTGCCAACCGAAACTCCCTATCTGAATGACGAAGAGCGAAAGACCAGCGTTCGCCTTGCCTGCCAGGTAAAAGTTAAAAACGATATCAAAATCCAGGTGCCTGAGGAGCTTCTCAGCATCAAGGAATTTGAAACGGTGATCGAAAAAATCACCGATTTTACCCACGATATCAAGGGTATCCGCTTCAAGCTGCCCGAAGGTGAAACGATCAAGTTTAAAGCCGGCCAGTTTGCCAACCTGTTCAGCAAACCCTACGATGAAGTGCGCGAAGAAACTTCACGCGCCTATTCGATCAGCTCGGCCCCTAAAGACAACAAGGCGATCGAACTGATCATCAGGTATGTGCCGAACGGCATGGTTACCACCTATGTTTTCAAACACCTCAAGGAAGGCGATAAAGTCAAACTTATCGGCCCATTTGGTGACTTCTTTCTGCGCGATACCGACCGCGAAATCGTCTGCATTGCCGGCGGCTCAGGTCTCGCTCCAATCCGCAGCATCATTCTCGACATGATTGACCGCGGCATAAACAATCGCAAAGCCACATTCTTCTTCGGTGCCGTGACCAAAAAAGACCTCTATTACGTCGAAGAATTCAGGGAAATCGAAAAGAACCACCCATGGTTCAGATTTGTGCCGGCACTTTCACGCGATGAGAGTGATCATCCATACACAAAAGGTCTGATCACCGACGTCGTCGCCAGCAATTACGCTGACCTGAAAAACATGGAAGCCTACCTCTGTGGCAGCCCCGGCATGATCGATGCCTGCGAAAAGGTCCTTACCTCAAAAGGCATGCCCAAAACCCAGATTTTCTACGACAAGTTTTCTTGAGAAAGGAAAAGCGAAGTGAAACAGACTCCCGAACTAGACCTGGTTCAGTCCAAAATGCAGCCCGGAGTGTTAACGCTCAAAGGGTTTCTCGGTTCAGATGACCGCAAACTTGCAGACATTCTCGTGGCTGATCAGCAGAGCTTTTCCCGACTCGGCATCACGCCGCTTCAGGCCGCCGAAAGACTGCAGCAGCTTGCCGACCTTGGCGCCGATCTCATGGAAGAGGAAATCCTTGTCGAAAGCCGCTATCGCATCAAAGTCAGAGACGACCGCGGCAAAATCCCGAGCCCATGGGGTGATGGTCTTTTTGAAAAGGGCGACGTCGACCTGATTGACAACAAAACCGGCGAAACCCTCAAATGGAACCGGCTCACCCTGCGTCTGATGAGCGTTCACGGTTTCTGCGGCGGCATCGACAGCGAATATCGCCTCGACCCCGAAAAGCTCGTAAGAATTCTTGACCTGAAACCAGAACCCCAAAGCTGAGTCACAAAAGCGCAGTTACAGCAGTAAAACAGGCCCGGCAGACAACAACCGCCGGGCTTTTCTTATTCAAGTGCTTTGCCAAAGTTGAACCTGTAGTTTTACCGTCATTCAAGCGAAAGCGGGAATCTTGTCTTAAACAACTTAGATCCCTGCTTTCCCCCTTCGGTGACAAGCGCAGGGATGACGTAATGATCATCTATTCTTAAACTCAAATGTGGCAGAAATAAAAAAGCCTGCAGTCTTGCTGCAGGCTTTTTTATTTGCTGTTTAATCAGAAATCAGAGATCTGATCTACAAGTTCTGGTTTGTCGACGAAGGGGTTGCGGTTGTTCTGGAAATTCTGAACGCGGTCATTGCGTTTCTTTTCGAGTTCATCGACCGGGTCTTCTTTGTGCCAGCGGCGCAGAGTCGCTTCTTCGGCATCAGAAATATCTTTGTTGTAGCGGATCGAGAAGTAGAACATACCGCGGGCGGTATCGCCACGCTGCTGTTTGCGTACTTCGAACACGTCGCCGTCAGTCTTGCTGCCGCCCTGTTCCCAGCTGGCGCCATTCACGACACCAAACGGGTTGTTGCCTCTGATACCGTTGGCTTTTGAATCGGCGGGGAAAAGGTGGTGCAGGTCGCACTTGGCGATACCCACGGCACCCTTCGACTGGGGCCAGGTATGTTCAATGTTCATGTTGGTCGCATCGGGTTCGCCGCTGGTTTTCAGCTTGCGGCCGGTGTAAACGCATTCAACGTAGCCAGAGCGGTTGTCGATATCGCTGAAAACGAGATCCTGGGCTCTCTGGTAACCAACTGAAACATGGTTGTCAACCAGGTTGAACAGTTCTTTTTTAAGGGCTTCATCGCGCAGACCAGCAGCGCGACCATACATGTCGGCGCCTTTTTCCATGTCGGGAACGGCAAGATTGCCATCAGCATGGAACGGGTCGGTAAGATCGCCGGAAATGTGCGAATAAAGCTTATTCAGGGCGTCTCTGGTTTTGAAAACGCTGATCTGAGCTTTGGGGTTGTGCTGCTCGATCTCGTCGAGGTGCAGCAGTATTTCTTTATAGAGTTCCTGGGGTGATTTGGCCGGGCGCTGTTTAGAGCCGGCATCGACACAGGTAGAAAAAGCGAAGAAGAATAAAACGGTTATTGCGATACTTAATACGTTGTGGCGCCTCATGGCAACCCCCTTTTGAATACTCACATACTTATACAGGGCTACTCGATTACAACATCAATAAATACTCAAACCGAAGTTTGTACATAGAAGTATGACAGCTTTTTTTATGTTCCGCAACCCCCAGTTTTTTAAAAAATGCGTCTATCTAACAGGATGCTCTTTTGTAACCTGCATACTCAGCTGTTTTTTTTCGGTCGCAAAAGATATTTTGTTTTTTTTAAGGCGTTGCAAGATTCGCTTCTCTCTGGCAAAATGTATTACTGGAAAGATTTTTCTAACAGGAAACAATACTTGGAAGACTTCAATAGCCTTATCAGCGAACTTGCAGCGCCAGTAAAGGCCTTCAGGGTTTTCGCCCTGGAAAAGGCCATCCGTTCCGGTGAATCAGAAGGACTTCTCAAAGCTCTCAGCGAACGCCTGCAGTTCGAAGATGACGAAGAATGTCTGATGCTGCTGCGTCATGCCATTTCTTCTGTCGAAGAGCGCCTGAGTCGAAAAAAATCCCCGGCAAAACCTGCTCCCGAAAAGATCAGCCCGGCGGCATTCGCAAAAATGACTGCCGAAAAGCAGCTTGAAGCACTGCGAAAAACACCGACTGCGGTTCTGAAAAAAGATGGCGGCGTGGCAACAATCAAATTTCTCTGGCAAGCTTCCTGCAAACCGGTTGTCAAGGCTGAAGTCACCCGCAGATGCTCTGCTTTCTGGCCGGCAGAACTGGCCGATTTTCTTGAAACCGGGCTGAGCGACAATTCTTCAGTGTTGCAGATTGCCTGTCTCGAAGCGATCATCGCTCGCTTTCCTGACCGATTGCAGAAGAACTTCGACCGCCTGGTCATGTCGGCCGACCCGATCATCAGAGCGACTGCTATTCGTGGTCTGGCAAGAAAACACCCGGCCAGTGCCGCCACTTTCCTCTCAGAATCTCTGAGAAAAGGCGACTATTACACCAGGCTAGCGGCTCTCAGAGCCATGTCGATCATGCCGTTCAACCTCAACAAATCGAGTATTATCGAGCTTCTCGGGCGCGAAAAAGACGAAAGACTACAGAAAATTGCGGCCGCCATCATTTTGTCTAACCCGGACCGCGAAATTCCCTTCCGCATCTGTGACATTATCGAAAAGACGCCGCAGTCTTACCACGAATTTCTTCTCGAACTGCAGAAAAACTGCTGCGCCATGATCCGTATGGCCGAAATCTGCCCCGATTTCAATCAATTTCTCGCCACCCTGAAAAAATATCCGAAACGCATCAAGGCACGCCATTTTGTACAGAGCTGCATCAATGCCTATGATGGCGCCGACCCCGAGACCCGCCGTGAACTGATTCTGCTGCTCCAGGAAAAACGCCAGCTCAAAGAAGTCGCAGAAGCTATCGACAACATGAAGGCTTCTGACAGCCACGAACTGCTGAAACTGGTGTTTGAAATCAGGCCAGCCAGACCAGCAGCTGTCGAAGAAAAACCCACGGCAGCACCGTCCGTTACCAGCCAGTCAG
>DAOQWI010000160.1:0-8140 GCA_035342015.1 Candidatus Ozemibacteraceae bacterium
GCCAAAAACAATTTCGGCACTGGTAACCGGTGTGCTGATCAGCTGTTCCATGGTTCCGGTTTCCCATTCTCTCGCGATGGTTACCGAAGTCAGCATCGAAGCAATGATTACCATGACTATCGCGATCACTCCGGGAACAATGACGTTTCGACTTCGCAGATCCTGGTTATACCAGACCCGATTCGCGATATTTATCTTAACGGGCCGGTTTGGAGCAGCTGAGGCAAATTTTCGGGTATCGAGCGCAGCACCGGCAATAATCCCGAGAGCGCGGGCATAATTGAGGGCAAAATTGGCAGTATTGGCATCACTGCCGTCAACAATGATCTGAGCCGCAGTCTGAGCACCATTGAGAGAATTGCGGCCAAAATCGGCAGGAATGGTGAGAGCGGCAAGGATCTGCCCGGAACCAAGAGCTTTTTCAATTTCACGGTAATTGTCGGTTCTGGCGACCACGGCAAAATATGGCGAGCCATCGAACAGCTCGACAAAATCGCGGCTCTGGCGATTATTCGCCTGATCGAAGACGATGACAGGAACATCGTTCAGATCCATGTTCAAAGCATAGCCAAACAAAATCAGCAGCAGAAGCGGTATTGCAAGAGAAATTCCGAGACTGCGCCAGTCGCGAAGAACATGCAGACATTCTTTTACGGCAACAGCCCTGAAACGTCGCAGGTTCATTGTTTGAACCCTTCTTTCTGATCATCAGCGAAGTGAGAAGCCGAAAGCTGCACGAAAACGTCTTCCATGCCTGGCGCGACCTCGCGCAGGAATTCGGGATCAATGATTTCAAGCCCAGGAAGCACATTACGGGCAGTTAAAATCTCAGGACTGTCGGCAACCACATGCACGCCAGCGCCGAAGACATAAGCATCATGAACTCCTGCAACTTTCTTCAGAGCATCGATCTGTTCAGATGTCAGCGTTTTCTTCACCTGAAAAATCCGGTTTTTAACCGCAGTCTTTTTTATTGCCGCCGGGGAGTCGCATGCCATAAGGCGGCCGCGGTTGATAAAGGCGATGCGATCGCAGTATTCAGCTTCTTCCATATAGTGAGTGGTCACGAAAACCGTAATTCGGTGCCGTGCCATCTCGCGTATGGTCGCCCAGAAGCGCCGGCGGGTAAGCGGGTCAACACCGCTGGTAGGTTCATCGAGAAACACCACACCCGGCTCATGCAGCAGGGAACAGGCAAGCGCCAGTCGCTGCCGAAACCCGAGGCTCAGCTGACCGACCCGGGCATCGGCATAGCCCTGCAAGCCAGCCAGTTCCAGCGCCCAGTTCAGGCGGTCCGTCATCTGTGAACCGCCAAGGCCGTATATTCCGCCATAAAACCTGATGTTTTCTGCCACCGTGAGTTCGGTGTAGAGCGAAAATTTCTGGCTCATATAACCGATGTTCTGCTTGATTTTTTCTGAATCAGTAAGCAGATCGAGGCCACTGACGGTGCCTGAACCAGAACTGGGAAGCAGAAGCCCGCAGAGCATTCTGATGGTCGTGCTTTTGCCGGCACCGTTCGGGCCAAGAAACCCGAAGATTTCGCCCTGTCTGACTTCAAGACTGATTTTATCGACGGCACAAAAATCACCAAAATGGCGGCCAAGCTGCGAAATTCTGACCGCAAAGCCATCACCCGCGGCTGTCTTCGGTTCAGCAAACCTTTCTGCTGCTTGATTATCCAGCGTCTGACTGCTCTCAAGATAGCTGACGAAAATATCTTCAAGCCCTGGCTTTTCAACGGCATCCCAGCTGCCCCGGCATTGCAGTTCGGCGGCTGTATCGCTTACCAGGCGACCGGTTTCGGCGAAGTCGGCATTTTTTCTGATTCTGATGCTGTTGGCAAAAAGCCTGATTTCATGGTCTCCCGTGTGTTTTTTAAGGGCAGAATAAAGCAGCCCGGTATTTTCTCCGCGCCAGACGGCAATTTCGAAGCCGGACCTCTCGATTATTTCCTGAACGGTGCCGGAAACGAAAATCCGGCCTTCGTGCATCAAAGCCAGGCTGCTGCATCTTTCGGCTTCGTCAAGATAAGAAGTCGAAACGATCATGGCGACGCCGCTGGCAGAAAGATTCTGCAGCATCCGCCAGAAATCGCGGCGGCTGACCGGGTCAACGCCATTGGTGGGCTCGTCGAGAATCAGCAGCAGCGGGGTATGAACGACTGCACAGACCAGCTGCAACTTCTGTTTCATGCCGCCGGAAAGATTACCAGCAAGCCGCTTTCTGAAAGGATGCATGTAGCTGAAATGCAGCAACTCGTCAATTCTTGCAGCCAGCCCTTCTTCAGGAACGCTGTAGATATCGGCGTAGAATTTAATATTTTCTTCGACCGTCAGATCGGGATACAGGGCAAAGCGCTGGCTCATGTAAGCAATGCGGTTTCTGACGGCAACCGGCTCCTTGACCGGGTCATACCCGCAAACGCTTATTGTTCCACTCTCAGAATCAAGAATTGAAGCAAGCATCCGCAGCAAAGTAGATTTGCCGGCACCGTCAGGCCCGACCAGACCAAAGATTTCGCCGGGTTTCACCGTTAAAGAAACGCCTGCCACGGCATTTTTTCCGGCGAAACTGCGATATACATCTTTTGCAATGACGACAGAGTCCATTTTACAGCTCCAGCAAAGCGTCGGCGGGCATTCCTGGTTTGAATCTACGATCGGGGTTATCGACGGCAATTTTTATGCGGTAGACGAGTTTGACGCGTTCTTCGTGTGTCTGCACGCTCTTTGGCGTGAATTCGGCCTCATCACTGATAAAAACGATGCGGCCGGTAAAGGTTTCACCGGGAAAACTGTCGGTCATCACTTTGACGGCCTGCCCGAGTTTTATCTGCCCGAGACGCTTTTCGTTAACATAAGCCCTGAGAAAAACCCGGTCGAGATTTCCCATGGTTACGACTGTCTGACCGGTGCGCATGTATTCACCCGGCTCAGCCGCCACGGTCAGAATCGTGCCATCGGCAGGAGCAAGCAGGCTGGTATACTGCATGGCCAGCTCAGCCTGTTTCAAAGCAGCCTCAGAAGCGGCGACCCTAGATCTTTCGCGCAGGATTCTTTCAGATCGCGGGCCGGCCAGAACCAGGTCGGCGGCAGCACTTGCCACCTGAACCGAAGCCCGGGCTCTGGCAATTTCTTCATTTCTGGGGCCGGCATCAGTCAGACTGAGAGCCTGTCGCGCCGATTCGAGTCGTGCCTGCGTCTCACGCAATGCCGCTCTGGCTGAGTCAGCTCTGGTTCTTGCTGCCTGATAATCTTTTTCGCTGATCGCATTTTCAGCGAAAAGAGCAGAAAAGCGCTTTTCATCTCTGACACTTTCTTCGAGAAGCGCCTTCTGTTTCGCCAGTGCGGCTTCGGCCTGCCGCATTGCAGCCCGGGCAGAGTCTTTTTCCTGAGGTCTTGCGCCATTTTCAAGCTGTTGCAGCATCAAGCAGGCCTGTTGCAGCTGTGCCAGCGCCTGAGCTTTTTCTTCGGCGCGTGAGCCATTTTCGAGTTCGGCAAGAGCGGCACGGTCTGATTCAAGAGTCGCCGCGGCACGGGCAACCGCCAGGCAAAATTCTTCAGAGTCGAGCCTGGCGATCAGAGTTCCTGAAGCCAGGGTCTGCCCTTCGTTAACAGGCCGTTCGACAATCTGCCCGGGCACTCTGAATGAGAGCATGATTTCATCTATTTCAAAATTACCCGACATCATGATGCTGCCGGGCCGGCCACCATCGCCTCTGACGCCCAGAAACGCGAGAATTCCGATAAATACAAGAACTGCCGCCGCTTTTACCCGCTTCATTTTCTTTCTCCTGTGACAGCCATTATTCCCCCAAGAGAAAACTCTTCAATATGGCTTACGCACTGTTCGATGTCAGTCAGTCGACCGGTTTCAAACCCAAGCAGCCCAAATATCCGCCGGCCAAAAATAAAATGAAAACATTGCCCGATTACCGAAATGCCGCTCAGCATCACTTCTGGCTTTGACACAGGCTGGCCGGTCAGTTCTGAAATGATGCTGAGCAGATAGTCTTTCTGCCGGCTCTGCAGCTGCGAAAAAGTTCTGCGAAAGCATTCGGAAGGGTCCATTATCTCACGCATGAGAAACATTCCCCTGATTCCGTTATCTTTGCCACTGAAGATGCTGCCAAACCTGGCGAGATAGGTTCTGATAAAAATCCGCAGTTTTTCGCGGGCAGAAAGCCGGTCAGCATCAGGTGGTTCCGGCTCGTGGCGCAGAATTATCTCTTCCATCAGCTTCGAAGTAACCGCTTCATAGAGCCCGTCCTTGTCGCGGAAGTGATAGTTCACCGAACCGACCGACTGACCGGCAGCCGCACAAATTTCCCGTACCGTGGCGCCTTTGAAGCCACGGCTGGCGAAAGCCTCGAGCGCCGCCTGCAGAATCAGTTCACGGGTTTCCAATCCGGCTTTTTGCATGTTTCACCTGTTTTACATTTTGAACATTTGTTTTGAACAAGCGTTTTGAACATTTGTTCAAATTTATTATAATACAGTTTCGGCAAATTGTCATCAGGATCTTAGATAGTCGTTGATTTTAAACTGCAGAAAAAGAAGAGAAACTGCATGTGAGTGCGTTTTATCAGTCCGACTGCAGAAAGAAAGCAGTTTTCGTGATGCAGTCGAGCGCCTGGCAAGGCAATTCAGTCAGATAAAGCGAAAGGTCAAAAAGCTCCGACAGCTGTTACAGCGAGACCAGAGAAGTCACAGACTGAAGCGTTCGCTGCAGGCAGCCGCGACTGGCTTCCAACACAGAATCGGCGGCCTGAACACGGTTTTCGGTCAGCTGTCTGTCGGCAAAAAGCCGTTCGACCGCGCACTGCAGACTTTCGGCGTCGGTGACGATCTCGATGCCGCCGGCGTTTTTAAGCTGCTCGACAATATCGGCAAAATTACGGCAGTTCGGCCCCATCAGCAGCGGAACATGCTGCTGCATGACTTCGAGCGGGTTATGACCGCCGACGGCCGCATCGATCGAGCCGCCGACAAAAGCCGCGGTGGCAAGTTGATAAAGAGCTGCCAGTTCGCCCATCGAATCGAGAAGAAGAATATCACAAGGCCCGGCACTGTTGATTTCGCTGCGCAAGCCAGCGCTCAAGCCGGCATTTTTAAGCTCGACAAGCCAGACGGCACAGTTATCGGGTTTTCTTGGCGCCAGAATCACTGCCGTTCCGCTTTCGGCAAAATGCCGCAGCGCCGGCTTCAGAGCTGAAAACTCAGAGGGGTGCACAGAGCCAAGCACCAGACAGCGCCTCTGTCCCAGCCAGTTTCTGAAAGGTTCGAGCGAGGCAGAGGCGGTCGGTGTTAAATCGGCTTTCATGTTGCCAAGCACTTTTACCCGG
Source organism: Candidatus Ozemibacteraceae bacterium (assembly GCA_035342015.1). Lineage (GTDB taxonomy): Bacteria > Muiribacteriota > Ozemobacteria > Ozemobacterales > Ozemobacteraceae > Rifleibacterium. Next base: position 5,348 of record DAOQWI010000160.1, read on the forward strand.
TCAGCGGTCACTCCAAGACTGAATAGACGCTCGGCGTCGACAGAAGTCTGAACCGCCAGCAGTGAAAATGCCGAAAAAACCAGCTCGGCGAAAGCAGGAAACTGCTGGTAGAACCTGGCAATTTTTTCGCTGATGCGGCCGTTGATCAAGATAAGAGGAACATTTCGCCGGCGGCACTGCCATGAAAATTCTGGCCAGAAGTCGGTTTCTGCAACAAACACAGCCTGCGGCCGCCAGCGGTCAAAGACCCGCTGCATGGCAACCAGGTTATCGAGCGGAAAAAAGGCGGTCAGATCAGCAATACCGCGTTTGCAGATATTCGTATAAACATCAGGGTGGGTTGTGGTAAAGGCAATCTGATAAGCCGGAAACCTCTTGCGCAGCTCGGCCACAAAGCCGGCGGCCACCATCGACTCGCCCATCGAAACCCCGTGAACCCAGAGAACCGGGCCGGTCGCAGTCTGAACCTGACCGAAAAAATCTTTAAAGCCGTTTTTGACACGACGACTGTAGTGACTGAGAATTGGTGCGGCAGCAGCGCCGGTCATCGCCGCAAAACCATGCAGCAGTCGGTATGCCTGCAAAGCCAGAAAAGCTTTTCTGCTAAGAGCCATAACGCGGGTTTCCGTGCCACATCTGGCCATCACGTTTTTTCTCGGCGGTTATCCAGGCTTCGTGCCTGGGTTTGAAACGGTCATAAAACCAGAGATACTGGTCTGGATTTTCCAGAATGATGCCTTCCATCCAGCGAGCCAGTCTGACCGTGCGGGCAACCACTTTTTCGCTGTGGCTCCCCTGCTCTTCTTCTGCCATAGTCGGCAGAAAAGCAGCCTGATAATTGAAGCTGTGCCCCTGACGCAGAGAAAACAGCGGCACCAGGGCGGCGCCGGTCTTCAGGCTCCAGTTGGCCGGTCCGGCCGGCATGCTGACCCAGTGGCCGAGGAAATCCATATAAACCCCGTTGTTGGCACCATCCTGGTCGGCAATCATACCGAGCATTTCGCCGGCGCGCAGGGCTTTAAGAGCCTTGACGCCGCCGCGATCACGGTCATGCAGAATGATGCCGGAATACTGGCGGAAATGATCGAGCAGTCCGCCGAGCTCGTCTTCTTTCTGCGCGAGATAAAAAGAGTTGATGCGATAGCCGGAATGGGCAATCGCGGCACCGAGGACTTCCCAGTTGCCGATGTGCGGCAGAGCGAGAATTACACCCCTGCCCTTTGCCAGGGCCTGATCGACATTTTCACGGTCATTGAAGTTGACACGGGCGGCCAGGTTTTCTGCGGTCAGGGTCGGAAAACGCAGCAGTTCGCAAACTGCCAGCGAGAAGTGCACGAAGGCATTTCTGACAATCAGCTCGACAGGAGCTGGAATCTGGCGATGCAGGCGAAAATAAACCCTGTCGATGCAGCTCTCGATGCGACGCCGTTCTTTACCCCAGGCCAGCCAGGCTGCGAGACCAGCGCCGGCAGCCAGCGAGGCGGCGGCCTTTTCCGGCAGGTGGCAGAGAGTGTTCGAGAAAAGTAAAACAGATTTTCTGAGAATCTGCACTGCAGACATGGTTATTTACCGGGTGCCGGGCTGCGCAACAGATCGACGACCATCTCGGCGACTCTTTCGTGCGCCCCGGGTTCACCGAGGTGAGCGATGACATCGGCGAAATCTTTTTTCTGCTGCTCGTATTTTTCGGTCGATTCTAGCAGCTCAAAAGCTCTGGCAGCAAGATTTTCTGGCGTCAGGTCGTGCTGAATCAGTTCAGGAATAGCCATTCTGTTAATAATTATGTTTGGCAGCCCGATAAATTTGGGCAACTGGTAGAAAAGTCTGGCCTGTATCTCGGTAAAAACTGAGACCTTGTAGCAGATGACCATCGGCGTGCCGACATAGGTGGCTTCGAGGGTCGCGGTGCCAGAACTGATCAGCAGAATTTTTGCGAGGCGCATGACGTCGTAGATCTTGCCTTCGGCAAGGGTAACGGGAATGCCGCTGGCTTTAAGCTGTTCGCGCAGATCAGACTTCTGAACTCCGAACACTTCGGGGCCTTCGGTGGCAATAACCGGCACAATGAACTGGTAATCGGGGTAGCGCTGATGAATAATTTTGCCGGCGGCCAGCATGATTGGCAGAAGCTGCCCAAGTTCACTGCGGCGTGAGCCCGGGCAGAGGCCGATAACCGGGCGGGCCGGGTCGAGGCCGTATTTGCGGCAGGTTTCTTCGGCGGTCATCACCGGTTTGGCGTGATCGAGAAGCGGGTGCCCGACAAACTCGACATTGGCACCGGCGGCCTTGTAGATTTCGTAAGTCGATGCAAAATTGGCGGCAACCCGTGTAATACTGCCGGCGGCGTCGGTGACACTGGCCGGATCGGTAGCAAACTTGCTGGGCGGGAAATAATAGAGAGTCGGAATACCGAGCTTGTTCGCGGCATGCACCAGGCGCATGTTAAAGCCAGGGTAGTCTACGAGAAGCAGCAGATCCGGCCGGTTCTTCATCAGAAATTTTTTCAGCCGGTAAAGCACGAGGCAGAGGCGCGGCGCCTGTTTTATAGCCTCGAAAAGGCCGATCGCCGCCCAGTTGGTGCTGTCGCAGAGCATGGTGACATCGCGCTGCTGCGTCTGAATACCGCCAACGGCGAAAATTTCGAAATCGCCGTATTTTTTCAATACGTCGATCAATGATGCTGCGTAAAAGTCGCCAGAGGTTTCTCCGGCTACAATCAGCAGTTTTTTCTTTCCGGTCAGTTCAGACTTCACAGGTATTTCCAGATTTCAGATAGATTTCAGCCTGCCTGTT
>DAOQWI010000161.1:0-3250 GCA_035342015.1 Candidatus Ozemibacteraceae bacterium
CAGATGGCAGCACCGTCGGTTTCTGACACTAACGCCAGGGCAGAAGAGAAAAAGCTTGAGATGCTTGGGGCCCTGATTTCGGGCATTACGCACGAAATCAACACCCCGATGCATTATCTTGAAAACAATCTGACCTTCATGAAATCTTCTTTCAATGATCTGATCAGACTGAACAATATTTATAAAAAGCTGCTCGAAACGGTCAGAACCGGGGTTATGCCCTCTGCCCACGACTGGCAGGAACTCGGCGAAATCGAATCCGAAAGCGAACCAGAATATCTGCAGGCAGAACTTGCCGACGCCCTGAAACAGTCTCTCGAAGGTATCGACATGGTCTCGCGGCTGGTGCTGGCATTGAAAGACTTTTCGCACCCTTCGCTGCATGAATTTACCCTGATCGATGTAAATAAGTGCATCGATACGGTCTGTACCATATCGCGACACGAATGGAAACGCCTGGCAGACCTGCAGTTTGACCTTGCCGGCGACCTGCCATATATTTATGGATCACGCGACGAACTGCATCAGATGCTGCTCAACCTGGTTGTCAATTCTGCCCATGCTATTGGCGAGAAAATTGCCGCCGGCACTTACCGTCGAGGTAACATCAAAATCAGTACCCGCGCGGTCAGTGATCGTATCGCAATCGAGGTTGCCGATGACGGGCCCGGCATACCGCCAGAAAACCTTGCAAAAATCTTTGAAGCAAATTTTACGACTAAACCCGCAGGTGAAGGCACCGGGCTTGGCCTGAGCCTTGTCAGAAAGATTGTTGAAGAGGCGCACGGCGGTCAGATCAGCGTTGCTTCAAAGCCGCAGCTTGGTGTAACTTTCAGCATTCTGCTGCCGCACCGGCGCAATGAAAAAGATCTGTAAAACCGCGGAGGAAACGTGAAAGCATACAGTATTCTGTTCGCCGACCCTGACCAGAAGGTGCATGATGGGCATCGGCGCATGATCAGAGCTCTGAGGCCTGACTGGAATTTACTTTTTGCAGTTTCAGCACGTGAAGCCATGGGTAAGATTACCCTGTATCGTCCTGAAGTCGTCGTTTCAGAGTTGAACATGAAGCTTGAAGACGGCTCAGATCTTCTCAAGGCCGTGCAGATGGCTTACCCCGAGGTTATACGTATCGTGCTTTCGAGCGAGCCAGATGGCGAATCCGAAGTGATTCTCAGATCGACACAATCCGCCCATCGCTTTCTCGCCAAACCCTGCAAAGGCGAGATGCTGCTCGAGCAGATCGAGAAGGCCGGCAGTCTGCGGCGTCTGCTCAACAGTCGCGAACTTCTTGAAATTATAGGTGGTATTCCCTACCTGCCAAGCCTGCCGCAACTTTATCATGAGCTGGTAAGGGCGGTTGAGTCACCATTGATCTCACTCAGCGAGATTGGCGAAATCATTGCCCGCGACGTGTCGATGACCGGCAGGGTGCTGCATCTGGTTAATTCGGCGTTTTTTGGCTTGCCGCGCCAGGTTTCAAACCCGCAGACGGCAGTGGTTCTTCTCGGCATCAACGTCATCAAATCGCTTGTCTGCTATGTGAAGCTCTTTTTTGCGGCACCCGACATCATCATGCCTGGCCTGTCGCTCGATAAGCTCTGGCTGCACAGTTCTCTGACAGCACGATTGAGCCGCGAAATCGCCACCAATCTTAATTCGCCGCCCAGCGTTCAGGAAGACGCCTTTCTTGCCGGCATGCTGCACGACGTCGGCAAGCTGCTGCTGCTCGATCATCCGCGTTATTTCAGCCGGGTGCTGCAGCCGCTTTCAGGCAATTCCGAAAAAGAATTTTCAGAAGCCGAGTATAAAACTTTTGGTACTTCGCACGCAGAGATCGGTGCTTATCTTCTCGGCCTCTGGGGCCTGCCTGACCCCGTAGTAGAAGCCGTTGCCTGTCACCATAGGCCCGGCCAGCTGAAATTCGAAAAATCGACCGTGCTGGTTGCTACTCACCTGGCCAATGCCTTTTTATGCATGGCTGCCGGTGAAACAGCGACCATCGACCCGGGTATCGCCGGCTACGAAAACGTCAAAAAACTTTTCGACAGCTGGAAAAAGCGTGCCGGAGTTCTCTACCATGAAAGCAGCAGGGAAGCATCCTGATGAAACCAAAAGTTCTTTTTGTTGACGATGAACCCAATATCATTCACTCTTACAGCCGCGGCTTACGCAAAGACTGGGAGCTGGTAACCGCTCTGAGTGGCGAAGAAGCCCTGCAGGCTATCGATCAGCATGGCCCGTTTCCCGTTATCGTTGCCGATTTCAATATGCCACGCATGGATGGCATCGCTTTTCTGGCCAGAACTATTACATTGTCGCCAGAAAGCGTGCGCATGATGCTGACTGGCGAAGGTGACTTTCATATTGCCACCAAGGCAGTGAACGAAGGCAATATTTTTCGTTTTATTACCAAGCCCTGCCCGCTCGAACAGCTCAATCGCTCGCTGCACGAAGCCTACCGGCAATACCGCCTGCAGCAGCTCGAAAAAGAAGCGCATCAGCAGGAACTCGTTATTGCCGGCGAAATTCAAAACACGCTGCTGATGGAAAAAGTGCCATCTGAAGTTAACGGGCTCGATATTGCAGCGGTTACCGTGCCGTCAAAAGATGTGGACGGTGACTTTATCGATTTTTTCAGGTTCAATGCCAATCGCTTTGATCTGGTGGTTGGCGATGTCATGGGCAAAGGGCTGCATGCGGCCATGGTCGGGGCTGGGGCCCGCAATCAGCTGGCGCGGGTGCTCTGGCAGCTTTCGTTGTGTGACGAAACTCGTGCCCTTGAGCCGGAAAAAATAATGAACTCTTTCAGGTATGCGATGGAAAACGGGTTGAATCAGGTACAGAAATTCATCACCATGATGTATGCCAGCTTTGACATGTCACGGCAGCTGATGACTTTCGTCGACGCCGGGCACGCCCCGATTCTTTACTATTCTGCCGCAGAAAAGACCTGGCGCGAAGTCAAGGGGAATGGCGGCCCGGTGGGTCTGCCTTTTAACCGGCAATTTGAGCAGAGCTGTCTGACTTTTGCGCCCGGCGATGTCTTTCTGTTTTATTCTGACGGCCTCTGGGATGGCCGCAACGCTGCCAGGGAGTCGTTTGGCGAGGTTGAACTGATGCGCTGCGTCGAACGGCTTGCCGCTTGCGACGCACGACAGTTCGTCGCGTCGCTGCTTGAAGATTACCGCCGCTTCGTCGTTCCGGGCCCTTTTTTCGACGACCTGACGATGGTAGCTGTCAGAATTCC
>DAOQWI010000161.1:3350-7883 GCA_035342015.1 Candidatus Ozemibacteraceae bacterium
ATGACGGAAGCGGATTGCGCAATTTTCCTCTGTCAGTATAATTAATAGCTCAGGCAGTATTCTTGGGTGGAGGCTTTTATGCGCAGATATTTTCTTGCCCTTTCACTGGCGATTGCAGGCTGCTTTGCGCCTTCTGATGTTCTGGCCAGGCCGATGACTCAGGTTTCGCCAAATATCAGAATCGGTTTTGGTCCTTCAAAACAGGGCGAAACCGGTCTGGATACTGAATTTATCAAATTCGTCGACGGCGCCCGGAAAACTCTGCATGGAGCCTTTTTCGAAATTCGTCTCGACTCGGTTGTCGATGCCTTTATTCGCGCGAAGAAGCGCGGCGTTGACGTTAAGCTGGTCGTCGACAACAACTACTATTTTCTGCCGCCTGACCCTGCCACCGAGGATGATGTCGATGCTCTGACTCCACACCCGATAAAATCTCCGGCACGTCGCAATGGCGCTCAGCCGGCCCAGCCTGAACTCAACCCTTTTATTGCCAGACTTCTGGCCGCCGGCATTGAAATTGTAGATGACAACAACCGCTCCAGCCTGATGCACAACAAATTCGGCATTCGCGATGACGAAACTGTCTGGACAGGCAGCTTCAACCTCACCGATACCTGCAGCTACAAAAACCCGAACAACGCCATTCAGGTCAGGTCGAAAGAACTCGCCGCCATTTATTCAGCCGAATTTAAAGAAATGTTTTTCGACCGTTCATTTGGGCCAGGTTCGCCCCGCCACGCCGAACGCCAGATAGTTAAAGTCGACGATACCAGTATCGAAGTGTTTTTCGCGCCCGAGGACAACCCGAATGCCCGAATTGCCGAGGCTATTTCTGAAGCCGAAAAAGAAGTGTTCTTTATGCAGTTCGCCTTTACCGCTGACGACCTTCGTGATCTGCTGATCAAAAAATTCAAAGCAGGCTGCGATGTCAAGGGTATCTTCGATCGCATGCTCTACCGCAGTACCGGCCCGTTTGGCGAATTTTCGCACCTGACCGAAGTCGGAATTCCTGTCAGAATCTATCCGGATGAAGGCAAGTTCCATCACAAGGTTTTTGTGGTCGATTCCAGCGGCAAAGATCCGCGTGTGGTTCTCGGCTCCGAGAATGCTTCTACTAACGGCAACCGGGCCAATGATGAAAACATCATGGTGCTGCATTCGAAAAAAATTGCCGGCATGTTTCGTGAAGAATTCGCCGAATATTTCGGAAAATTCAGCGATGCGGCCGCATTCATGCAGATTGCCGACCTGCCTTTTGCCGGCGAGCCAATCTCTATGGGCGAAATGCACATTTTTGCCAATGGTCGTGACATTGACCAGATCAAGGTCGAATACCCGGCCCGCTGGAAGGTTGAAGGGCTTGGACGCGGAGCAGTCGAGGTATTGCGTGGTAAGCGCAATACCACTGAAGACGAAAAGATCAGATTTTTCCGCAATGGTTTCATTCTCGAAACCGCCGGTCTGCAGGGCAATGGAGCGAAATCAAGCTTGTCGCTGCGCTTCAACCAGATTCCTGCTCCCGAAATTGCCGGAAAATATGCCGTTCTGGTCTCGGTGTCAGAACGTGGCGGGTCAGACAGGTTCGTGACTCTGCGCAATAATCCTACTGTCTGGGTATTCAACCCTGAAAAGATCGAAGATTTCACCCGTCTTCTCGATTATACTGAATTGCTGCACAATTCACTCGAAGCCATGAAGGGCAGCCTGAACTCAACTCAGCAGAAAAACCAGGCCAATATTTTCAGAATGGCGGTAAATAAAGTTCAGAAGATCGTCTGCGAGGGAATCAGCGGTGGTGAATATCAGCGGGCTGAAATGGCCATTGCGAAAATCGAAAGCTTTTCGAAGCGCTGGCGCCCGTTCATTCTCTCTGTTTCAGGCAATCTCAAGCCGCTGCGTGATGCGCTGAAACATCGCGTGGTGCATGACAGCGACGAAACCGCCGCGAAGCTGCTCAAACGCCTTGAAAGCTTCATTCTTGACGCAACCCAGTGACTTTTGAGTGAGGAAACCCGTTATGATAAACAAGATTAAAAATCTGGCGCTTGCGGTTCTGTTCATGTCTTCTTCGGCCCTTCCGGCAACAGAACTGGCTATTGTGGTCAATGTTCCGGTCGCTACGCCCGACGGCGAAAAGATCTGCATTACCGGCAATCACGAACTTCTTTCCGAATGGTCTGGTGCCGGTATACCCCTGCAGGAAACCGGCCCCGGGCTGCACCAGTTCCGTGGCGAAATTCCTGATGGAACGATGCTCGAATTCAAGTTTACCCGCGGCAGCTTCAACACGGTCGAAAAGACAGCGCAGGGCCTCGAAAGACCGAACCGCCGTCTGCTGGTCAAAGGCGACAAAATGGTCGAGCGTGCTGTGGTAGAGGCCTGGTCAGATCAGACCGGAGGCGGCACTGCAAACCCGCCGCCAAAGATAACCGGAAACTATAAAATTCTTCGCCAGGTGAAGTCGGCATTTCTTGCACCGGCGCGCGATGTAATCGTCTGGCTGCCGCCTTCCTACGACAAATCTGGCAGTTCAGCCCGTCGTTACCCCGTTATCTACATGCACGACGGCGGTAACCTTTTCGACCCCGGCACGTCTTTTGGCGGTGTCGACTGGGGCATTGACGAGGCTATGGATGAAGGCATCGCCCGCGGCGAACTCAATGAAGCTATCGTTGTCGGTATCGGCAACACTGCTGATCGCATGAGTGAATATACACCGTTTCCCGACCCGAAACACAAGGGCGGCAATGGGGAAAAGTATGCGCGCTTTCTCGTCGAAGAGCTTAAACCGCTCGTTGACCGCAGTTTCAGAACCCTCAAAGATCGCCGCAATACCTTCGTCGGCGGTTCTTCGCTTGGTGGCCTGATATCACTTTATATCGGAGTTTCGCGGCCAGAAGTATTTTCGGGGATCATCGCCATGTCGCCTTCAATCTGGTGGGCCAATGGCGGCATAATCGAATGGCTGCTGCAGAACAATCTGGCAGCGTGGCATGGCAAAATCTGGGCTGACATGGGCACCCGTGAAGGTGAAGAGGCGATAAGCTTCAGCCGCCAGCTCGCCGAAACCGTCAAACAGAAATGTCCGGCCTTTAAAGGTCTTGTTTACCGCGAATTTACGGGTGGCAGCCATTCTGAAGCCTCATGGAAACAAAGAATACACCTGCCGTTACGCCTTTTTATCGGCCGCCGCAAATAAGTTAAAACAGCTGCGCAAAACACAACACCCCGCATCAGTGCGGGGTGTTGTCGTCAAGGGCTTTTACAATATTCTGGCAGATGCACTGCCGGGTTCTTATTTGTCGTGGCGAAATCTGTCATTCCCGCGAAGCCTGCACTTCGCGGCTGCTGGCGGCGAGGATCTGATCTGCGTCTGATATCTCAGGGGTAGTCGATGGTAAAGCCGGGGCTGGCCTGGGCCAGGTCGCTCGGGCTGGTCAGATCGGTAAAGATCTTGCCGTCGCCGTTACCGGGCATGAGTTTGGCGAGGGTGCTGCCGATGACCGGCCAGTTCTTGACGCTTTCGCGTTTGCTGACGCCCCAGTCGACGATTTTCAGTACGGTTTTAACGCCTTCTGGCAGGTTGACCTGATCGGTTTTGTCCATGCCGCCGAGAACTTCACCGAAAGTGCCCAGGTTCTGATACACGGGTATGAAAATTTTCATGACGACCATGGTCAGATCTTTGCGGCTGGCCCCGGTTTCTTTGCCGAGCCTGTCGATGTCTTTCAGCAGTGAGAGCCCGACGTTGGCCTTGCTTTTCAGTTCGCGCAGTTTGCCGATACCCCAGCCGGCATTGAATTTTCCGGCTTTTTTGTCGTCTTCGTATGACTTGTTGGCGGCGGTAAAGCTTTTAAAACCTTCATTGCTCTTGATTTTATTGAATACCTTATTCAGCTTGGCGCGCCCTTCAGGGCCCGGAAAAGCCCGGTCGAGAGTTTTGCAGTCAGGAACCAGATCGTTGATGATGAATTCCTGCAGTTTGTTGATATCTGGGCTGTGGCTGTAAGCAATCGCAAAGTTCATCACCTTGTCAGCGAGCTGATATTTGTTTTTGGGTTCAAGACCGTCGATTACCGAGTGCAGGGCGACGATGATCTTGTCGCGTTCAGGGTCTTTCTGGGCGATGTTACCCTTGAAGCCGGCGCCGTCAAAATAAGCTTTGCTGACGAGTTCGCTGCAGTAAAAGGCGCGGTCACCATCGCTGTTCGAAAACGAGTAATCGTAAGGCTTGCCAAGCTGCGCTTCAGCGTAGCCAATTGCCTTTTCGATGATGGTATTGGCCTGTGACGCCGGTAGCCCGTGGGTTGGCCTGACAAGACGATAGTTGCACCAGCCGCCCATTTCTTCATACCAGGTGCTCATACGCACCTTGTCGCTGGTCGTGTCTGATTTGTTGGCGGTGATGCCGACCGCTTCGATGATGATCGGCGGCACACTGTCTACTACCATTGTTGCGTGATAATAGGGGCCCTTGGTCATCAGACAGATGAAGTTCTTGTCGATTTCCTGTTTGGCTTTGGGCCCGTTCAG
>DAOQWI010000162.1:0-7833 GCA_035342015.1 Candidatus Ozemibacteraceae bacterium
GCGGCGGCGGCGTAGCCGATTCCGGGCACACCATAAGCATTTACCAGCCTGGCCCCGAGATAAAACTGTACCGCAGCCGCTGAAAGCCCCGCAAAAAACGGAATCAGATAGTTTCTCGCCGCAAAATAACCGCGGTTGAGAACCATACACAGCGAAACCGGCAACAGAGCGAGCGAATAACTTCTGAACAGGGCTGCAGCAATCACCGCATCTTCGGTCGAAAAGCGACCGCGTTGATAGACGACGCTGACAATTTCGTCGGCGAACAGCAGAATCACGGCGACAACCGGCAGAATCGCCAGGGCTGCAAAACCGAACATTCTGCCAAGAAAGCGCAGCCGCCCGTGCCCGCTCAACAGGCTCAAACTCGGTAGAATGACGTGAGCAAGGCTGATCGAAATGATACCAAGCGGTAGATTGAAAAGTTTTTCGGCATAGTTGAGAGTTGCCACCGAACCGGTTGCCTGCATCGACAGCAGATAACGCTCATAAACCGGAATGAAGGGCAGAACCGATATCCAGATCGCGACCGGTGTCACAGCCCGCAGAAACTCTTTCGCCACGCCAGCATCAAAAACCAGCGCCGCCCTCAGACTGACCTCAAAAACCTTTTCGCGATAAAGCAGCCAGAACTGCCATATAACCGGCAGCAGCGAGCCAAAAACCGTTGCATAGGCGATGATTTCGACCGGCCCGCCCCGGGCAAAAAATATTCCGGCAATGATCGCGAGATTGAACAGCAGCGCCCCGATCGCCGGCACCGCAAACTGCTGCCTGGCATTGAGCAGCGAAGTAAGAACCCCGGCTGCCAGACCACTGATAATACAGATGGTTTCGATGCTCCACATAAAGCGCATCCGCTCAAGATCTTCGAAGGCAAAGCCCGGGGTGAGCGAATGGCATATCGGGCCCGAAAAAAGTGAGAACAGAACCGCCATGGTGCCGCCAATAATGCTCAGTAGCCAGAACTGGGTCCAGAATGAACGACCCAGCTTTTCGGGCTGCTCACGCAGATCGACGAACATCGGCACCGAGGCGCTCGCAACCAGCCCCTCACTGATAAACCTGTACATCAGATCGGGTATGATCATTATCGCCATGAACATGTCGGCTTCGGTCGACCGCCCGTAAAATGCGGCAAAGGCGGCAACCTTGATAAAACCGGTTACCCGCGAAAGCACCGTCAGCGCCGATAATGAAAAAAACGCCCTGGCAATATTCATGGCAGGATAATACTGTAAAAACTCCTAAAAATAAACAGGCCCGCAAAATGCGGGCCTGTGCTTATTTCTGAATTATCAGATGGGGCAGCTTCCACCCTGACAGCCACCACCGTTACCATTGCCGTTATCGTCATCACCGTGATCGTGACCATCGCCACAGCCATCATTGCAGTCGCCGCGTTCGCCACAGTCGTCACCGTGATTGTGATCACAGTCGCCATTGTTCGGGCAGTTACCACAGTCGTGGTCGCAGGCCATAGCGGGAGTTGCCACAAAACCGAGCATCATGAACACAACAAGAAGACTGATAAAAAACTTCATACTCAATTCTCCTGAACTTATTAGCTTATTGAGAGCACTCAACTTTTTTAAGGCTAACAATTTTTTGTCTGCCGGTCAAGCATTCACAAATTAAAGATAATTTTCACAATAGCAGGATATTTATTAATGGCAGATTATTTTTGACAGGGGTATAACACGGGTGATATAATCCACCATCCCGGGCGCCCTGTTTCTCTCAGAGGTGCATCGGCAGTTAATCAAGACAGACTGAAGAGGTGACGGCAGCATGTCCAATCCAGGTTTTATGTCAATGCGATGGCTCAGATTACACATCAAGGAGATCATCTGGGCAACCATCACACTGTTTGTGTTGTCGATTTTTATTATCGGCTACGGCACAAGCAGATCGATCAAGCAGCAGGAAGAACGCAAACGCCGCGCTGACGAATCCGAAGCAAAAGCAGAATCGCTGCGCAACTCAATGCCGCAGAATCTTCGCGACAAGGAAAACCTCCCGGTCGTGCATGTTTCCTATCCCGCCAACGGCGCTTCTCTGACGACCGTTATCGACGTAAAAACCGTCTGGCGCTCGATCAAAGATACTCCTGAATACCAGCAGCTGCAGCAGATGCCGGAAGGTATCAAAGAATTTTACGGCGGCATGCTCAAGGAAAAGGCTCTCGAAAGCCTCACGTCAATGGCACTTCTCGACCTGTTTGCCCGCGCCAGCAATATTCAGCCCGGCGTAACCGCCCAGGCTCTTGTCGAAAGTGATCGCCAGCAGATTTCGCCGGTTGAATTCGACCGCCGACTCCGCCAGCAGGGCATGACTGCCGAAGAATACGGCAACCAGAAGCTCCGCCAGATTACCTTTCAGTCGGTTGCCCAGAAGGTCATGGCTCCCGTACCGCCAGCCAGCGCCACTGAAGACTTCCTGAAAAATTACTACGAAACCAACAAAGACCGCTTCAGAGAAGATGACCAGATCAGCTTCAGCCACCTCCTCATCTCTCCGGCTGATTTCGCCGGCAAGTCTGAAATCACTGAAGAACAGATCAAAAATCACTTCGACGCCAATCGCAGCAAATTCATGAGCTCGAAACGCCTCGAAGTCTCTCACATCTTCATTCGCCACAATGCCCCGGAATTTCTCGACGCGATCGTGGTCAGCGAAAAAGACCTGCGCGAGCGCTATAACGAAAACATGGACCGTTTCCGCACCGAAGAAAAGGTTCAGGCCCGCCACATTCTCATCAAACCGCGCAACAACTTCGACCATGAATTCACCTCATTCAAGGTCAACCTGCGCAATTTCGCCAGCAGCGAAGCCGATGGCAAAACCCTGTTCACCTTCACCGCCGGCATCTCTGGCCTGAAACCGGAAGCCAGCCTCAATCACGACAGCTTTACCCTGGTTACCGCCGATGGCAAAGAACTTCATCCCGATGCCACCAGCATGACCAAAGCCGAAAACGCTCTTGAACTGCCCCTTACCGGCGGAAGCAAGGCTGCTGTCAGTGGTCATATCGCAATTCTCGCCGATGCCGGCGCTCAGCCTTCCAGACTTATCGTAAAAGACGGCGCTGCCAGCTTCCAGTTCGATGTTGCCGCCGCTTTCGATGAAGAAAAAGCCTTTGCTGCCGCAAAAACCGAAATCGACAGCATTCTTGCCAGCATCAACAATGGCGAAGACTTTGCCAAACTGGCCGAAAAACATTCTCAGGACACCGGCTCTGCCAAAAAGGGCGGCGATCTTGGCGAATTCGGTCGCGGAGCCATGGTCAAACCTTTCGAAGACGCAGCCTTCTCTGCCGTCATCGGCAAGGTGACCGAACCGGTCCGCAGCCAGTTCGGCTGGCACATCATCAAGGTAGAAAACCGCATCCCCGAAAAAACCAGACCGTTTGAAGAAGTCAAAGCTGAACTTACCGGCGAAATCAAAGCCGCCCAGGCTGAAATCAAAGCCTCTTCTTCACTCGAAACCGCAAAACAGAAGATCATTCAGGGTAATGAAACCTTCGAAAGCATGGCAAAAATGTATTCGGTTGGCGCTTCGCGCAAAGACAACGGCAAATTGCCCGTTTTCTTCAGCGGCGACATCACCGAAGATTATTCTGCTGAACAGCAGAAGATCCTGCGCGACGAAATCGGTGACGCCACCGGCGCCGCGATCGCCAGAGAAATCGAATCAGCCCTGTTCAGCCTTGAAGCCGGCGAACTGAGCGAAGTCATTCAGACCGCTAACGGCTACCACCTGTTCCGCCTCGAAAAAGTGCTTGAACCGATGCAGCTCGGCCTCACCACCAGCCTCAAGAAAACTGTCCGTGACATTCTTGAAAAAGAAAATCAGAATAAACTCGCCCAGGCCGAAGCCGAAAAATTGAAAGCTGCAAACCCGGCAGCTTCTGTTGCCGATCTGGCAAAATCCGTCGTCAAGGCTGAAAAGTCTGAAGTAAAGAATGCCTTTGGCCCGCTGCCCATTTCCCAGAACCCGGGTTTCGCCAGCCACCTGCTGTCAGACGGCGCCGGCCAGTTCTCTGATAACGGCCGCACCTACCTGCCCGAAGTGCATCGTGAACTGATGACTCTGGTTAAAGACAACAACTGGAAAGGCAAAGTCGCCGGACCGTTCAAAAGCGATCTCGGCTGGCATTTTGTTGAAGTGACCGCTTATGAAGGCAACCGCTTCGAAAAATTCGAAGACATCAAGGACAAAATCAGAAGAATGGTCACCCTCGAACCTTCTGATGAAGATCTCAAGAAAGAATTCGAAGCCAACAAGGACCAGTTCGATGTTCCGGCAACCCGCAAGATCCGCCAGATTGTCGTTGCCGAAGAAAAAGTTGCCCAGGATCTGCACAAGCGCCTCAATCAGGGCGAAATCTTCGCTCTGCTCGCCGGCAAGTATTCGATCGACGGCTCAGCCACCCGCAACGGCCTGATCGCTCCGGTAAAACGCGGTCAGCTGTCTGAAGCCCTCGATAAAGCCGTATGGTCTCTCGAAAAGGGCCAGTTCACCGCCCCGATACAGACTCCTTACGGTTATGTCATCGCCATGCTCGAAGACAACGAAACCCCGGGCGTTAAAGCCTCGATGACTCCTGAAGTCATTTCGCAGCTGAAAAAGAAACTGCGCAGCGACTACCAGGAAGAACTCTGGTCATACTTCGTAAAAGGCCTGAGCAGCAAAGCCTACGTTGTTCGCCACCCCGAAACCCTCAATCTTCTCTGATTGTTAAGCAAAACGGGGCTGTCTTCAACTGAAGGCAGCCCCGTTTTTGCTGGAAGCCGGCAAAGGAAAAAATTATGCGTCTCGATAAATACCTGCAGGTCACCGGCCTGATCAAGCGCCGGGCCCTCGCCAACGAAGCCTGCAAACTCGGCCTGATTCAGGTCAATCAGGTCGTGGCCAAGCCCACCCGCGAAATCGCCGTCAACGACATCATCGATATCAAGCTCGCCCGGCGCGAAATGACCGTCAAGGTTCTGCAGCTGATTCAGGGCAACTCGCTGAAAAAGGCAGTTCGCAATGAATATTTCAGCGTTATTCGCGACGTTGAACGCCGCCCGGAAGACATGGAAGACTTCTGGCAGGACGAAACAGATGAATAAACCAGCCAGACATCACCACAGACCCGTTCAACCTGACTTTATCAAAGCCAAAAAATCGCTCGGGCAAAACTTCTGCATCGACGACCGCATCCCCGACGAAATCGTCAACCGCCTGGCAGCGACGCCAGAACACCAGGTATGGGAAATCGGCCCCGGCAAAGGTGCGCTCACCCGGCGACTGACAGAAACCGGCGCGAGAATGCAGTTATTCGAAATCGACGAACGCATGCGCGAGGTGCTGACAACTGAATTTCCGGCAGCCAGCATTATCTGGGGTGATTTTCTCGAAATTCCCGATGCACAGCTGCCCGCCGTCGACCGGCCACTGCTCGTCTGTGGCAATCTGCCCTACTATTGCGGCACCCCGATTATCAAAAGATTTCTCGAAAAAGGCCCGCATGCCGAGCGCCTGGTATTTCTGCTGCAGCAGGAAGTCGCCGTAAAAGCTGCCGCTCCCTGCAATCATAAAGAATACAGCTATCTGTCGGTTCACACCGCTTTTTTTGCCAGAGCCAGCGTCGGCGGCACCTACGGCCCGGGCTCTTTTGCCCCGCCACCAAAGATCAACAGCTCGATTCTGATACTTGAACCCCTCGAACTTAGTGCCGACGAAAGAGAACGGCGTTTTCGGGCTCTCAAGCCGGCATCGTATCTGTTCATGCAGCGCCGCAAGATGGCACTGCCGCTGCTGCGCCGTCAGTTTGCCGGCCCCGACTGGAACGAACGCTTCGCCCGCCTCGGAATCGATGAGAAAGCCCGCCCCGAGAACATTTCACCAGACCAGATGCTCGAACTCTTCGCCCCCCTCGCAGAATCCTGATAACCGTTTCGGCCCCTGAGCTTGCTTGCCCTGAGCTTGCCGAAGGGCCGAAGGGCCGTCATCCCTGCGCAGGCAGGGATCTAGTTTTAGACTGTCCAGATCCCTGCTTTCGCAGGGATGACGCACAAAATGACGCCCCTTGAATTTAAATGTGACAGAGGACTAGCTGTTTTCGTCTTTAAGCATTTCGCGGCCGGCGGGAGTCTCACGCGCGGTAGAAAAACCTGTGAGATGTTGCACCACCATGCCGGCGAGCGTCAGCCCGAATATTGCGGGCAGGTAGCTGATTGTGCCCTGAATGCGGCGTTCGCGGGCATTGGCGGTCGGCAGTTCCTTTTGAGCGGCCGGAATAATTGTGTGTGAAAAGGCAGTTACCGGCGGTTCGAGCGAATATACCACCTTAAAGCCGCTTTCAATGCCGTGACCGCGCAGAATTTTGCGTACCCGGCGTGCCAGCGGACAGATTGTCGATTCAGACAGATCACCGACCCGTATCTGCGACGGGTCGAGTTTGCCGCCGGCACCCATCGCCGAAAACACAGGTATACCAAGGCGACAGCATTCAACCAGCAGATGTATCTTTGAGTCGAATGAGTCAATTGCGTCAACGATCGCATCGAAGCCCTGGTTCAAAAAACGCCCACTGTTTTCGGCGCTGAAAAATTCGTTGTGGCCGTTGACAACGCATTCAGGGTTGATCTGAGCGATACGCTCACGCATTACTTCGACCTTGTCCCGGCCAACCGTATCGCTGAAGGCAATGCTCTGACGGTTTATATTCGTCGGGTTGACCCGGTCGAAATCAAGAATTGTCATACGCCCGACGCCAGCCCTGGCAATACCTTCGGCCGCATACGAACCGACGCCGCCCAGCCCGAAAACTGCCACATGACTGTTCTGTAATCGCGCAAAAGCTTCATCACCAAGCAAAAGACCGGTTCGTTGAAAACGGTTGTCCATATTCATTCATCTTTCAGGGCAAATATTCGCAAGGCATTTGTGTACACCACTTCCGCGAGTTTTTCAACCGGCAGGCCACAGATTTCCGCCACCTGTACACCAATCGCAGCAACCGCAGCCGGTTCGTTACATCTGCCGTGCCAGCCCGGCAACATCATGTCTGGAGCATCAGTCTCAAGCAGAAGCGCCGAAAGCGGCAACAATGCCAGCATTTTCTGCAGTTTCCCGCGATTGCGCAGACTGGCCGCCGACAGCGAAATAAAACCGCCGGCCGCAACGAATTCCACCGCCATTTCCGGCGAACCAGAATAGGAATGCATGATAAAACCACGGGGCAATGCCGCTTTCTGCAGCATTTTCAGCGCCCGCTGCCCATGCTCGACCAGGTGCACGATCACCGGCAGATCATAACTGCGGGCAATCTGCAGCTGCCAGTCGAACACTTCTTCCTGCCGACTGACCGGCAACGCCAGCCGCCGATCAAGACCGCATTCCCCAATTGCCACCGGCACCGACCTTTCTTTCCAGTCTGGTATCACTCCGATTTTAGCATCGGCACCGGCAACGGCAACGAAATCAGGATGTATACCCCATGCCGTGACAATTTTTATATTTTCACAGGCAGCAACCGCTGACGGCAGACGCACCGCACCGGCCACTCCCGGCACCAGAATCTTTCTGACCCCGGCCACCAGCGCCCGCTGCAGCACCATGTCGACCGCCACATCTGCCGGCAGACGATCAAGATGACAATGAGTATCAAACCACCGCATACCCCCTCCTGTGCCATACACATTATACCCCAGCCCCGCCCACCTGTCTTTTCCTTGTCTTTATTCGCAGAGCAAACACTTACTTAATTATCTCTAAATGCTAGTTTCGGCAGGTCAGGCGATTGCATAAGCGACGCTTGTTGTTGCCAGGACGGCATTATGC
>DAOQWI010000163.1:0-7742 GCA_035342015.1 Candidatus Ozemibacteraceae bacterium
TGCGTGGATCAGGTGGTGGAAAAACTGCAAAATATCAGACCGGCGACTCTTCTTCACCAAGGCTAACGCAATGAAAATTGGAATAGAAATAAGTGCTCTTAGTGTTTGCACAAGTGGTAAGGCAATCGACCAAAATATCAGGCTCAGCAAATACCACAGAGTCCAATATGGTGCGAAATCAAGAAAATACACGCTTGGACGTCCGGTAGTTAAAATCGTGTAACCTTCATAAATCGCTTCAAACATAACAAGCGGCATCACAAGGTTCTGAATGATGCGCACACAATGTGTTCGAGTTTCAGATTCAATCTTGAAGAGGTAGCCAGAAATAAATACAAAGGCTGGCATATGAAATAAGTATATAAACTCATAAACCCGGCGTACCGGCAAAGAGTTTGAAATTTGAGGCTCGATCAAATGCCCGAAAACAACCAGGAGTATCAGTATTCCCTTGGCTTCGTCGAACCTTTTGTTTCTTAACACATCAATTCCTTTTTTTTGCGCTGTAGGGTCAGCCTAATCGCGATGCTTGTCGAAGTCAATGCCAGGATTGCTTTTCTGGGGCAAGCTGAAGCGCAGCGCAGAATTATTTCTGGCAGGTCATTTTTAGGCATCTTGGCTTCTATTCACCCAAGGTATTCATGTTTTAAACGGCGTGACGTTTTTGTGTCGTGCCCTGGTTTTGACTTATAAAGCCCGGGTTTTTTAACAAAGTGAGTCTATAATACGCGGCTTGAACCATATTGCTTTCGCTTTAAGCGGTTTTGGTGAGTTCTGATCTTTTTATGAGAACATTCTCGGATTGCGCCCAGCTGCGCATTGAAGGCTGTCTCAAAATTTGACTCGATTTTTTATCCTAAATGCCGGATAATCTGTTCTCTGATTAATCTCGCTTTTGCAGATATTCTCAAAGGTTACAGCAAAAATGGCATTCACTGATCGTGGGGTTGGGGTTCTACTGGTTCTGTCAGCAGCCCTTTTATGGAGCTTTTCCGGCGTCTGTGTAAAATCGATGCCCGGCGTCAACCCGCTGCTGATCACCGGTTATCGCAGCGTCTTTACCCTTTTCGTCATGGCGGGTTATTACGTTTTTGCCTGTGGCAGCCTGAAGCAGGCGGCTCACACTGCGCGGCGGGCTTTTGGCTTTCGCCGGGCCTGGGGCTCGGCCTTCTGCTACGCGATGATGCTGGTTCTCTTTATCTCGGCCACCCGCTATACAACCGCTGCCAATGCGATTCTTCTTCAGTATGCGGCCCCGATGTATGTCGCTCTGCTTTCAGTGCCGCTGCTCGGCGAACCGGTTCGCCCCAGAGAATGGCTCGCCCTTTTCGGCTGTCTGATAGGCATTTTCATGTTTTTTGGCGAACAGCTGACCACTGAAGGCTGGTGGGGCAATATTCTCGGCGTTCTTTCCGGTATTGCCTGCGCCCTGAACGCGGTTTTTATGCGTTCGCTTTCGAAAATTCCGGGGAAGGGGGCCTTCGCACCCGGTCAGCCGCGCGATGTTTCGCTTGCCTTTCCTGCCGTGATTCTCGGAAACCTGCTTACCATAATCATTTGCCTGCCCTGGATGACAGATCTTGCCGGAATCACCCCATATTATTGGAAAATCCTGGTGTTTATGGGCCTTTTCCAGCTGGGCCTGCCTTATACTCTTTTCACGCTCGGTATTTCAAAAGTAGGGGCTCTTGAAGGGGTTATTCTCGCGATGACAGAAGCGGTGCTCAACCCTGTCTGGGTCGCCTTCGCTACCGGTGAAACCCCGTCACTGATGGCCTGTGCCGGGGGCACCCTGATTCTGGCCTCGATCGGCACCTATGGCTGGCTGAAAAAATAGAATATAATAATACAGGCGCCGCGCTTTCTGACTTCACAGAGTTGCTATGACAATATGAATTCTGCCGAAAAAAAAATGACCATCTCTGCCTTCGATACTTACGAAGGGCTGGTTGATCATTTCGTTCAATCAACCGGCATCTTTTTTCCCAAAATGGCCGCCGGTCGCGGTGAATTTTTCAGAGGTTTTTCACAATGGCTTGGCGGCTTGAAGCAAAGCAGACCCCAGGCAGTTATTACCCCTGACCCGGCTCAGGGCCTGGCACTGCCAAACGCCATGCAGATACTGACTTCAGCCCTGAGTCAGTCCGGCAGAAGTGCCGGCGAAACTGATGCTGCCACGCTGATTGAAAAATATGGACTGACCACGAAAATGCTGACTCAACCAGTAAGCACGCTTTCCGGCGGGGAGCTGCTGCTGCTCAATTTTGCCAAAGCCGAGGCTCAATGCCGCCACGTCAGCGTTCTTACAGCTTGTAACCCGATTTTCTGGCTTAATCCCGCCCGCCACAAATTCTGGTTGAATCTTTGCGAAAACTATGAAGCCTCAGATAAAAAAGTTGAAGCGCTTATACTGCGCGGTGACCACCTTGACGCTCATTCGCACAGTGACAAATTCGAGCCAGTTGCACCATTGCCGTTAAATCTGCAGATCAACAGACCTCTGATAGATTTTCCCGAAATCCAGTTTCCGGTTTTTCATGCGGCAAGCAGATTGCAGTATTCATGGGCTTCCGAGCCTGGCGAGATTTTTTCGCCATTTTTACTTACCGGTGACAATGGTGTTGGCAAGAGTATTTTTGCCCGCCTTCTTGCCGGCATTTTACCGGTCAGCTCCGGTAGAGCCTTTATCGTGAACTCTGATGGCAACAGCATGGTCAGGCTTTTGTTTCAGGAGTCGATTACCCAGCTGTTTGCCCTGGCTCCATCCGAGTATCTCATGAGAGTGTTTTCAGCCTCTAAAGAGCTTTTTGAACAGGTAACCCGGCTTTTTCGCGAACTCATGCAGTCAGTGTGTTCCGGGAAATCTTCAGATGACACTCGGGTATGGAGTTCTCTGCTGGCTGGCAAAGCCTGCTTGATAGCCGCCAGACTTGTCGAAAAACCTGCTCTGCTCCTGCTCGATGAGCCCGGTTGGGGGCTGTCGCGGCTTGATGCCGGAAAACTGGTTTTTAACACATGCAGACTTGCCCACCAGCTCGGGACCGGCGTCGGAATCATATCGCACCAGCCTGAATGGCACGATTTTACCAGGAGTAATCTGAAGTTGAAACAGATCGAACCTGAACTGGTCGAGATAAGCCATGAACGCCTTTGAATTGCCGGCATTTCTCAAACTTCAGCATTTGCGGCCATGGTGGCTGAAAATTGCCGTTCTCATGCTGATCGGCTATCCGCTTTTCTCAAATCGGCCGGCCGCCTTTATTGGTGCTGCTATGGGGCAGCATCTACCCGAAACTCTCGGGCCAATGCTTGCCTGGCCATTGATAACTTTCTTTGTCTGGGCCTGCTGTCTGCCCTCTCTCGGAACGGCAAAACTCCTCGATTATCTCGCTGCCGCTTATGCCATGGCCATTACGACAGTTGTCAGCGGCGCAGTTCTTCGCCTGGCCCTGCCGGCTATTTTCCCTGCCGATACTGCTGACAACTTTCGCCTGTTGCGCGTCTATTTCAATATTCTTGCTGTCTTTCCTTATTCTCTGACCTTTTTGAACTCATTTTCGGTCAGTAACCTGATGAACAGACTCACCAGAACACGCGGAAGATTCAGGGAAGCCGGTCTGCATCTTGCGCTGGCACTGCGGATCTGTCAGCATGTTGGGGAAGTCATTCCGAAGATGCTTCTCGTCTGGCGCGAAGAAAACCCCGACCTGCTGCTGCCGCGCTGTCGAGATGACTGGTATGGCATTTCACCACTTGTAAAGTGGCCAATGTGGTTTGTTCGAAGTATTTCGCAATGGATTTTTGCCTGCATAATTCTGACTTTTGAGCCGATTCCTGTTATGGTTAATGAAATTGAACAGATAGATGAAAGTAGAGATTCAGATGCCCCGGATAAAGTCTAAATTTGCAGAAACCGCTGTGATTGCGGCGCTTACTGCATTGACCGCCGTAACCACAATGCTGGTGCGAGTTCCGATTCCGGCAACCAACGGTTATTTCAATATTGGTGATGTTTTTATCATTCTCGCCGGTCTCTGGCTTGGTCCTCGTGCCGGGTTTATTGCCGGCGCCTTTGGTTCAGCCATTGCTGACGCAATAGGTTTTCCAGTCTATATTCCGGCGACTTTTATTGTTAAAGGCTTTGAAGGCTGGATCACCGGAATCATTGCACGAAACTCCGCCTCAAACTCCCTGGTTCGACCGGTAACGGCGGCTTTGGTCGGCGGTTTCTGCATGGTAGCCGGCTATTACCTTTTTGAGGCCTTTATTTACCCGCTGCTCGGCCGGCAGATTCCGATGTTCAACATTACTGACCCCGGAGCGGCCTTTATTGCCCTTTTGCCCAATGCTATTCAGGGGCTGTCCGGGATAGTCGGTGGCCTTGCTCTCTGGAAAGCCATGACTGCCGGTTCGCAAAATCTTGATACCAGTGACAACCAGTCGCTTTCGGGCAAACATGGTTGACCACCGCATGCTTTATTGATAGGGTTTATATATGCAGAATAAGTTAGAAAAGATTTTTTATGATTACATCGACGCGCTGGCAACCCAGAGCTGGGAAGCCGCCGCCCCTTTTTTTCACCAGCGCGCCACGGTGATTTTTACCGAGGCTACCTATTACGGTAAAGAGCAGGTTTCAGGTGCCATCGGCAAGACTTTTTCGATAATCAGAGACGAAAGCTTCAATATTTCCAACCTGAAATGGAACATAATTACCGAAAATTTTGCCTCAGGCACATTCGAATATGTCTGGTCGGGTACCCTGCAGGGCAAGCGTTTTACCAATCCCGGCCGCGCAACTGTCGTCTGGGTTTGCGAAAATGGCAACTGGCAGATAATTAACGAGCACTTTGGCCCGATGCCGAAGTAGTCTCTCAATTACAAGGAGAAAACCATGAGTGAGAAGTTGAAACGTGCTTTGAACGGCCTCAAACGTGAATGTCTGAGGGTTTCTCCAGATAAACCCGGTTTTAACGCAAAACTGGCGGTTGATACCAGATTCGGTGGTCCGGCTTATGCAGAGGCCGGCGAAAAAGCCCCGATCTGCCCCGGTTGTAACAAACCGCTCAGTTTCGTTTTTCAATTTTGCCCGCCGCAACCAGGTAAAAAGGCGAACGGGCCTCTGCACTGCGTTTTCTACTGTTTTAATTGCATGCCAATCGGCCGCCCCGCAGAAGAAAAGGGCCAGTGGCTGATTAAAACCTGGCAGACCCCGGCGGCTGAAAAGTTCGTCGATGGTATTGGCGTTGACAAGAAATTTAAACCCTGCTCATGCTCTCTCACAAAGGTTGCAAATCTGCCTGATTACGAGTCGCTTGAAGCGAATTACCCGGAAGTGGCAGCCCTTTGCGAAGAAATCGACGGCGAAGATCCGGTCAGCATCTACGAAGAAATCGGCCAGGAAATCGGCTGTGAAATGGAACCATTCACCAGCATAGGTGGCTACCCGATCTGGATTCAGGGTGAAGGCACTCAGGTCTGCCCGGTCTGCGGCAAACCGGCTGAATTTGTTGCCCAGATAGATTCTGAATCTGGCGCTGGGCTGATGTGGGGTGACGCAGGCTGTCTCTACATTTTCCGCTGCCCTGAGCATAAAGATGGTTTCGCCATCGAAATGCAGTGCTTCTAACGCAGGTCGCAAAGCTCGTAGATGTTATATTCGCGGGCTTTGCCCTTCAGTGAGCAGCGCCGCAGAAAATTAACCCGGCCCTTGCCTTTGAGCAGCCGCATGGTAGTGCCCGAAATGATTATTCCGGTATTACTGTCGGCTGCTTCTACTTTCAGGCGGGCAGCCAGGTTAACCGGGTCGCCAATCACTGTGTAGTCCAGCTTTCCCTGATACGAACCGATTTTGCCCGAAATGACGGTGCCGGATGAAATGCCGGCATAAATGCCTGTGCCCATAGAGTTTGCAGTTGCTTCTGCCAGCTCTATGGCTGTCTGTGAGGCACGCAGTGCATGTGATATGCTGTCTGTCGGTGAGCTTCTAAATACCAGCATCAGAGTGTGGTTGAGAATCTTGTCGATACTGCCACCATGCTTTCTGACTATCTGATCGCCGATGCCGATATACTGATTCAGTATCTTGATACTTTCGGCAGCGCTGCAACCCGCGGTCAGTTTCTGATAATCGCTGATGGCCGCAAAAATAATGGTTGCTTCACGATATTCACCACCTGGCGCAAGTTTTTCGCTGCTTGTGTCGGCAATATCAGAAAAAGCGTCATCAGATAAATAGTCTTTTAACATGTCGCGCTGCTGCAAACCGGTAACCAGGCGTGAAAAACTGAGATTGAGGTCAGTAAGTTCATCGCCTGTGTTGAGCTGCAGAGACCAGTTGTTACTGCCCCTTGCGATCTGTTCGGCGCAGCCGGCCATGGCCATGACCGGCTGCACAAAAAACAGGTCAAGTAACCGGTTCACCAGATAAAAAACGGTCAACAGATAAATTATACTTCCGATGGCTGCCAGAAAGGTGTTGCTGAAAGCAGTTGTGGCACGTATTGGAGTGGCAAGCGCAATTGCATTGTGGGGCATGCCATTATTGAGCCGGTTTATCAGTATTTCTTCGTTTCCCTGCAGATTTTTGATAATTTTCGTTTCTGATTTCTGGTTTTCGGCTGCCATAACGATTTGAGGCTGCCGGGCATAGCCGCTGCCCTGCCATATATAGGGCAGACCGGTTTTTTCAACCGGCGTAAAAGCATAACGGATCAGGTATCCGCCGAAAACTTCAGAAAAGTTTTCTTTGGCAAAAACGCTCTGATTAAAGTAGGTGCGCAATACCGGTGCCGGCTCACAGCGACTGAAAACAAGACCAAGAGTTGGTTGATCTGCTGCATTCTCGTCAACCACTCTTGTATTAGAGATCCAGACGGGGAACCCTGACTGATCTATGTTGAAAAAGGAACCGTTTGCCACCAGAGAATCACCGATAAGCGAAATTTTCAGCAGTGCCCCAGGCAGTTCAATCTGATCCTGGCGTCTGCGCTGCAAAGGCGGGCGTTCCCGCAGCAGTTCAAGAGCTTTGCGTGGAAAAAACTTTTCGACGACTTCTGAAGAGTCGTTTCCTGATTCAATAGAGCTTCTTTGCGGAAAATCGAGTACCAGCTGCCCGGAACCGCTTTGCAAAGCCATTCTGGAAACAGGTACCTGCTGCCCGATGGTTTTGAAGATCCTTATGATTTCGTCTTCATCGCTGATGTTTTTTGCGTTGATCTGCTGTGAATGAATTGAAATGCTGTCTTCTATCCAGGTCAGATACTGGTCCAGTTCATTGTTGACCGTGGCAAGGCGCGTATTAACGTGCTGCAGCATGTTTATTTTTTTGAGAAAGACCTCGTATTCCTGATGCAGATAAAAAATTGCCGCGAAAGAAACGAACGGAAAAACAGCGGCAACCATTGTAGAAACCAGAATTCTGCGCTTGAAGCTTATTTCGAGACTGATTCCGAAAAGCATGAAATGCAGGCAGAGAAGCCATGAAGCGCCGAGAATCGCCGCTGCCAGAAACTTTAGCCATGGCCTGATTCCCGAAAAAGGGTGCTGCATGGCTGACAGGGGCAGATGATACTCGTTGAAAAACATGCAGTTCGCATCAGGATTTCGCAGAGTATAACCGCCGCCATGGAGAATATGCCTGATATAGCGTTGATCGGCCGGCGCCGTCAATACGATCCGGTCGGGCAGCCTTGTTATGCCGCTGTGTTCAATTGCCGGCATTTTTTCGTATTTTTGAATAT
>DAOQWI010000164.1:0-7718 GCA_035342015.1 Candidatus Ozemibacteraceae bacterium
CTGATAGAGGGATAACTGTGAATAAGCCTTTCGAAATCAGGCCCCTCGATGACGATCAGCGAGGTGGTCTGCAGGGTTCTGGCTGAGGCTGAACGGGTGGAGACCTTTTCGAAAAAGGCCATTTCTCCGAAATAATCACCATTTTTCATGGTGGCGATCGTTTGTTCGCCGTTAAGTGGTGTTCTTTTATAAATTTCGACCTGGCCGGTCTCAACTATGTAGATGTTCTTTTCGTAATCGCCTTCATTAAAAACGGCTTCTCCACGGGCAAGATGAACCCTGCGGGCAATGCCGGCGATCTGGGTGATTTCTCCGTGGCTCAGTGACGAGAACAGTTCAATTTTATCTAGTTCCATATTGATCCTATCTTATAGGTTTTAGAATCTCGCAGAAAAAGTATAATCGCAGCGATGTTTCGAAGTCAATCCTACTTGATAAAACAAACGGTTGATTGTATGCTGTATCTAATCTGAACCGGGAGAGTGTCATGCAAGCGTCAGCATTATCTTTAAACCAGAAGTTTGAACTGAGAAACTACTCTGTTTTCTTTGATATCAGCGAAAGTCTCGCAGCCGAAGAACTTCTCGACAGCCTTGACCGTTCAACAAGTCTTTTTAAACAGGTTTTCAACTTCCAGGATGACCCTTCCGGGGCTTTTTATATCATGAAAAATGATTCTGAATTCGAAAAAGCCACAGGTCAGACGCCCAAAGTCGGGGAAGCGATTCGCCTCGACTACCAGAGCAACTCAATCTTTCTGCTTGCCGAAAAGCTTGACACGGCAATCGGTGAAGTTGCTGCCAGAGAACTTGGTCATCTGTTTTTCAACAACCGCGTCAACGAGCGTGAACTGCAGATAAGACAATGGCGTACGCCATCGTGGCTGCGCGAAGGCTTTGCTCTGCAGGCAGCCTACAAGATTCGCAAAGACAGCCGTGAATGGCTGCAGACCGGCTGGACCCGCCTCCAGGAAGCCCAGAAGGCAAATCAGCTGATCAAACCGCAGATCATGATCAAAGATATCAACCTGATTCCGGATGCCAATCGTCGGCAACTGGCGCTTTTTCAGTCTTTCTACATGGTCAGGCTGCTGCTTGGTATCTACTGCGACAGTTTTTTCACCAAATATTCAACTCTGATGTACGCACTTGAAGACATGGATTCAGAAGCCTGCTTCAGACAGATCACCAGTTTCGATTTTGAAAAATTCTTTACCCTTTTCAGTGACTGGGTACAGAAAACCAACGCCTGGACAGCCATGGAATAGGACCCTGACAGATGTCAGAAAAAAAGCCTGAAAACGACCCGGGCGCAGACGGCACGAAATTTTTGATCCTTCTGGTGGTAATTTCGCTGATTGCCGGCGGTCTGGTGCTGGTGGTCAAATCTGATTACCGTGTTAAAGACAATCTGCTGTCGAACCTTGAATATTACCCACATATAAAACAGGAAAAGGGAACGGATTGATTTGCTGACCTTTATTCTTCTTACCCTTGCCTTCATTTCCGGTATGGCTTTTGCCGTTATCAGCGGCGCCACGGCCAGCGGTCTGTTTCTGCTTCTTACCGGCGTATTCGGCCTCTGCGCCGCGATTCCGTTCTGGTATCGACACAGCTCGAATCTTCTTTCGGGCAATCTTGCTGCTATCAGAGAAGATGAAGAAGCCCTGCCGATTCTGACGCTGGTCTTTCTGCTGCTGACTGCCGGCTCTTTCGGGGCTTTCCGCTATATTTCAGAGCTGCGACACGACTATCGTGGTCATCTGCAAACGATATGTGAAAAGCACGACGAAAGCACCAACTGGCGAATCAGAGGCCGCATTCTTGAAGAACCGGTATTGAAAAATGATCACCTCGAGGTTCTTGTGCAGCCCGAAACGATTCGTCGCGTCGACCGCAAAAGAGTCAGAGTCGACGGTGGCAGCGAAGAGGGGCGCAGTCGCAAGAAAAAGCCCGAATATGAAACCGTTGTCGATCAGTCTGAAGCTGAACCGGTTACCGGCGGCCTGATTCTTGCACAGGTTTTTGAAGATACCGATGCCTTCAGAGAAGTCAGATTCAATCAGGTAATCGAAATTGACGGTCAGCTTTCAGAAGCATCTGAGCGCCGCAACCCAGGTTCGCTCGATTATAAAAGTCATCTGCGCAACCGCGGTATCTTTCGCACGATCCGGATTGTGCCACGCAAAGCTTCTTTAAGGGTAATCGAAGAAGTCGAAGGCGGTTCGATCTGGTATCGATTCGCTTTGCACGTTAAGACAGAGATATTGAAAGTCATCAAACAGACGATGCCTTACCCTGAATCGAGCTTTCTTGGCGGGGTTCTTCTCGGCCTGAAGGGGGGCCTGCCGGCTAAAATCGGCCAGGAATTCAGAATGACCGGCGTTTCGCACGTTCTGGCCGTTTCCGGGCTGCACGTCACCATCATTGCCGGCCTGCTTTACGGTATTTTCGCGATGTTCAGAGTGCCATTGCGTGTTTTTGCACCAATCATAGTGTTTTCTCTATTTACTTTTGCTCTGATTGTCGGCTGGCCAAGCTCTGCGGTGCGTGCTGCCCTGATGAACAGCCTTTTTATACTGGCGCGGGCCTACCTGGCCGGTCTTGGTTTCAAGATGTCGGTGCTGTTTTCTCTTTCGGTCGCCTGTGTCTTTATACTGTTTATGAGCCCGCTGCAGCTTACCGAGCCGAGTTTTACCCTTTCGGTCATGGCAATATACGCGCTCGCAATGTTTTCAGAGCCCTCACAGGGAATTCTCAAACGCATGCTGCGCGGGCCGGGCCTGCTGGTTGCCGCTGCCGCCACCTTCTTTTTCTATCTCGCCATCATCGTCGGCAAATCTCTGGTTCTGCATCCGTATTTCTTTCCGCTGACCGGGCTGTATTTTTTCGTTACCCTGTCGCTCGCAAGCCGACTGTCTGATCGCTCAACCTTTCAGAGTTTCGCTTTCGAAATGCTGCCTGGCTGGCTGCAGTCTTTTCTCTCGGCACAGGTCGCCATTCTGGTAGCAATGATGGGGCCGCTTTCGGCTTATTATTTCGGGCAGTTTTCGCTGGCCTCACCGATCGCCAATCTGATCGCGATTCCGCTGATTGGTGTTATCGTCCAGCTCGGGCTGATTGCCGGCCTGATCGGAGCTTTTATACCGGTTGTCGGCATGCCGCTGGCACTGGTGCTCAATGCTGCCAACTGGCTGGGCGTCAAATTTTTCCTCGGCATGGCATCGTTTTTCGCGATTCTGATTCCGTTTCCGAGAGTATCGCAGCCGGGCTTCGGAGCCCTGCTGTTTTATTACCTTATTCTGCACCTTGCCTATTTTTACAGCGACATCAAAACCTGGGCGCTGGCAATAACTGCCGCAGTCTCTGACCTCTGGGAAGACGACGAATACCGCAATTCGCTGGCGGCTCTCGGCATTTTTATAATGATCGGGCTCGTCGGCAGTGGCGTATTTATGCTCAGTGGCATCGAGAGAACCCCGGAAATGCGCCTGACCATGCTTGATGTCGGCTATGGCTCATCGCTGCTTATCGAGACTGATGGTCGTGTTGCCCTCATCGATGCGGGGCTCAATGACCCGCTGGCCGGATCAGACCGCGGCGAAAGGGTTGTGCAGCCCGCCCTTTCGGGCAAACAGGCACGCGAGGTCAATGCGGTAATTCTCAGTTCGGCTCTGCCCGAGAGAATTTCCGGGCTGCGTTCGGTAATGGCCAATTACCGGGTCAATAAAATTTACGTTCCGTTTCCGCTGCCTGAAGATGGCCGCAGAATAAGTTTCGAAGACTATGCCCGCACCTTTCTTCTTGGCGACCTCAAATTTGAAAAGCGCATCAAAAGCGGCATGAATGCAGGGGTTCCGCCATCCTATTTCTGGGAACTCGCTTTCGATTCATACAACCAGCTGATCGAAGATGTCTATCGTTACAAGATTCCGGTGCAGAGGGTTAAAGCCGGTGACAAAATTCTTGACGCGGCAGGCCAGATCGAAGTGCTGGCACCGCAGACCACAACGGCAGATGGCAGTTTCCAGCAGTATTATGACGGGCTGATACTTAAAATTTCGCACAAAGAACGAAATTATCTGTTTCTCCCAGGCAATGCCTATAAACTTGAAGAGATTGTCAATTTCAAGCCTGACTTCATTTTTGTCGCCGACCTGCCGGCACCGATCGAAGCGTTCGAGAAGTTTGTCAAATCGCAAAACCCCGAGGGCGTGGCTGTCGGTTACCGGTTTCCGTCGTCGTGGCTGATGGAAAACTATCATCTGGCATCAACCATTACCTCGCGCAGCCGCAGCTACCCGCAGAGGTTCAGGCAGTGGCCGGTCAAGGTATATATGACTTCTGAAAGCGGCGCTGTGCAGGTTGACCAGAGCCGTAACCGGGTGCAGGCAAATATTTTTGTCAAGGACCAGCAGTGATGGTATTAACCCGACTCGAAAAACTGGCATTCGTTCTGCTCATCACCTTGCTGGCGATGGGCGTGATGATGCTGATCGTCAGAGTTACTACCGTCAGAAACCAGAATCAGCAGCTGCTGAAACAGATTGACCACATTGCCGGGCTTACTGATCAGACGGTTCTGGTGAAGGGATCTGCCTTCAACGAGACCGAAAATGCCGGCAAACTGAATCTTAACCGCACCGATCTGAAAAGTATCAGAGCACTGCCAGAAATGACGCCGACTCTGGCAAAGCGGGTTCATGACTACATCAAAGAAAAAGGCGAGATCAAAGACATGAACGAACTGCTGAACGTTCAAGGCATGACTAAACGGCGCCTTCGCATTCTTGAGAATTATGCGACCGCCATTGGCGGACATTCAGGGCATGCCGCCTGGGGTGATAAGCTTAACCTGAATTTTGCAAGCGAAGAAGAACTCAATGCTCTGCCTGGCGTCAGCAAAAAGATGGCAGAGAAAATCATCGAGTTCCGCAATCGCAATGGTGGTTTCTTTTCGATCGAAGACCTAAAAGAGGTGCCCGGAGTCACGGAAAAGGCCCTTAAACAGTTCATCAACCTCGTCGAGGTGAAATAGCGGCATGAGCAAATACGGTTACGAACAAAAATCGTTTCAGTCGAAGAAAACCAATTTTGTTTTCTTCATGCTGCTGATTGTCGTTATTTTTGTCTGGGCGCTGGTCTTGAGCCCTGACCACGGCGGCCTGGTAAGCGTCAGCCTGAACCCCGAACTGCGCATCGACTTCGTCAACGTCGGGCAGGGTGATGCCGTTCTGATACGCACGCCGAAAGGCAAGGTTTTTCTCGTCGACGGCGGTGTCAATGTGCCAGTTGCCGATGCCAGACGCGAGGGTCGTGAGCTGATTCAGAATTATCTTCGCAGCCAGAAGATTTCGCGACTCGATGGTCTGGTGATAACGCACTGGCACAATGATCATCTTGGTGGCATTATTCCGGTGCTCAGATTGTTTGAGGTCGACAAAATCTATGAAACCCCATCGACTTTCAATACCGAAGCCTGGCAGACCTATGACGAAATCTGCAAAAAAGACCGGATTCAACGCATAAGTGTTAAGGCCGGCGATGTGCTGGAATGGGGTAACGAGCTGTTTGTGCAGGTTATCAACCCCGAAAAGCCGGTCAGTTCAAAAGAATACTCAGAAGTGAACAATATGTCGGTTGCTCTGTTGCTGCGTTACGGCAAGGTTCAGACGCTTCTTGCCGGCGATATCGAAGAGGATGCCGAACGTGAGATCATGAAATACGGCGAGGGCATTCGCAGCCAGATTCTCAAGGTGCCGCATCATGGCGCTGACACCAGCGATTATATGCCATTCCTGCAGCTGGTCAAGGCAGAAACTGGAATCATCAGCGTTGGTCGCAGCAATGCGTTCAGGCACCCGTCACCGCGCGCCATTTCCCATCATGAAAGGGTCGGAACCAAGCTCTATCGCACCGATCGACACGGCAATATCCGTCTTTTCATTGGCGGAAAAGATACAAGAGATTACAGATTTGTAGTTGACCAGAGACTTTAATCCAAACTATACTTTTCGGGTAATTAAATAACCGAAAGGATGTATTATGGAAAAAGCGGTCATTTTGCAGACAGAATTCAAGGATGTTGAGAGCTACAAATCACAATGGGAAAAACTCAAGGCCAATAACCCCGGCCTGCAGAAGATTCTGCAGGAAATCGAAAAACCCGGCACAGCCCTTGTTTTCAGCCACGACGATCCGGATGGCATCACCAGCGGCCTGATTTTTAAACGAGTGTTGCAGAAAAAAGGCTGGAAAGTTAACCTGAAAATGCCCGAAGGCTTTCTGCTGCAGCCCGATCAACTCGAAGCAGCGATGAAAGAAACCACCGGCGCCAAAGCGATCTTTCTGCTCGACAAGGGCACTCTGGTTCCCTATAACAATTTTGCCGATAAACTGCCGGTTTACATTGTCGATCATCACCCGACACCGGCAGCCCCCGAAAAGTGCACCTATTTCAACCCGAGTCTGCCGGCTTATACCTGGTGCTCGACCTCGATTCTCGCGCACGGTATCGCCGCTCTCGCCGGTGTACGCGAAGATTTCGACGATTTCCTGTGCATGATGGGCCTCAAGGGTGACTGGGCTATTGAACCGGTCAAAGGCATTCTCGCTGACTTTGCCAAGCCTTTCTTTGTCGAATACGGCCAGAATTTCAAGAATCTGCTGACTCTGGTAAAGGAACGCCCGACGATGTTCGACGCCGAACAGCGTGATCACACCTGTCTGCTTTCGCGCGTGACCGAGTATGTGCATGCCACCGGCGGCGGCGGGTTCTCGTATTTCTACAATGACCGCGAACCGGCGCTCAAGAACGTCAACCACGCCGAATGTATCGCCACCGCTCTTGAAGGCATTGCCGACAAGATGAACGAAGTCAAAAAAATCGCGTCACTCGATGATTTCGTGAATCTTCTGCCGCAGCCGCAGCAGGGCAATCTCAAAAAGATTTTCGCCTACTTCCTGCAGGACTGGGAAAGCGCCAACCGCATTCTCGACTCATCGGCCCGCATTCTCAAGCTCGACGAAACCTCGATTTATCTTTTCGTCGGCCCGAAAGTGCCTCTGCTGCCGATGATCGGTTCGATCAAACTGTTCGAACTCAAACAGAAAGCCGGCGACAAGCTTGCTCAGATCATCATGGTCAGTTCGGTCAGCAATGATTACACGCATGTATCGGTGCGTGGTTCAGGCGATCGCGTTCATTCAGGCAAGTTCTGCGGCGAGCTGCAGGATTCAATGCAGAAGCGCTATGCCGATTACAAAGACAAAATCAGCGGCGGCGGTCACCCGAAAGCGGCTGAATGCACTTTCAAGACCGACAAGGTCACTTTCTGCGACGTTCTCACCAGAGTTACCGAAGTGCTCAGCGAAATGCAGCTGCATGACCGCCTTGCTGCCGCCGGCAAACTCGATGACGCCCAGAAGGCCCGCGCCGACAAGCTCGGTCTCGAGTATCTGAAAAAATAAAGGAAACCTGATGTCATTTAAAGAAACTGACTTTCCCGGTCTGATCAAGTATCTCAAGCGCATCGTCGAAGAAGAAAAAGACCCGATGCTGGTTAAAGAACTGGTAACTCAGCTGGTCAAGCTCTATGAAGACGTGCCGCTTTACCCGGGTATCGTCAATATGTGTATCGGTGGCGTGACAAAGAACGTCAAACCCGAAGAACTCGAAGTCGGTCAGCGCGTTTTCATCAAAAGCGGCGATGACTGCCT
>DAOQWI010000165.1:0-7688 GCA_035342015.1 Candidatus Ozemibacteraceae bacterium
AAGCACGCGGTCGAGCCCACACCCGGTGGCAAGCATCTGGCTTACCTCTTCGTCTGACGGAAGGCGACCCTTTTCATCATAGAAGCCGTAAGCTTTCTGTAACAGCGCAAATGAAGGGTCGAAATAACCTTCAGTGCGGTGGTAAAAATCAACTCCGATCTGCAGGAGTTCAGAGGCGGAAACATGCAGACCAAGAGTTCCGGTATTATTGAGGTTCGACAGATCTGACTCTGGAATATGAAAAGATGCCTGCTTCTCGACGGTGGCAAACTCGTCGAATGCTTTGGCAACCGCTTCGCCAGAATTGGCCGGCCATGATTTGATGCTGATGACCGTATCCATAAGCATACGACTTTCGCTGTAAAAGGCCTGCCGGCGGCTTTCTCTGACGTGCAGCACTACTGCTGCAATCAGCAGCAGAATAAATAAAGCGACGATTATGCGATTGGCAGTATTCATAAACAGACCCGGTCGGGTTTCAGGCCGTTCCAGCATACCTGTAAACGCCGGTTTCCGCAAGTCATGACTTAAAGGTATTCTCAAAAATAAAGCCGGCGTCAAAAAAAATTGCGTGATAATAAGGTTAAACTTGTGAATTTCGGGCCTGCGCATGGAATCCGGTCCAATTGCAAATCTAAGTTATTTTAGTGCGATGGGCCTGAAAAAAATCAAAAAATGTTGACTTCGGCAGTCGAGAATGGTAACATTAACCTTACGCAAAGGCTCGTAGCTCAGTTTGGTTAGAGCACCACGTTGACATCGTGGGGGTCAGCGGTTCAAGTCCGCTCGGGCCTATTTTTTATTGCCATTTTTCGGAGATTTTGCTTGTCTGAAACCAGCACCCTGCTCGATAAGATCAGAATTGTTCTGGTTGAGCCTCAGGGCGCCCTCAATGTCGGTGCCACCTGCCGGGCCATGAAGAATTTTGGCCTGCGCGATCTTACAGTGGTGCGGCCGGGCTGCGAAATGAATATCGACGCCATAAAAATGGCCATGCATTCCACCGACATTCTTGAAAGCGCCAAAGTCGTGCAGACAATTCCCGAGGCTATCTCGGGCAGCGTCCTGGTGCTTGGCACAGCCAACCGCAGAGGTGAATACCACGAGCCCAATTATACGGTTCGTGAAGGTCTCGAACGCATCGGCGAAGCGCTCAAAAGCGGCCCGGTTTCGATTCTGTTCGGCCGCGAAGAATGGGGGCTGACAAAAGATGACCTGCAGTACACCATGGGCACCATGCGCATCGTCACCGATGTTGGTTGCACCTCACTGAATCTTTCGCAGGCCGTAATGCTGATCGCCTATGAGCTTTACCAGAAATTCGGCAATCCGGTGCCAATGCCTAAGGCCCAGGCTGACGACCCCTACGAGCAACCGGCCACGACCGATGAAATTGCCCGCCTTTATGCCCACATGGAAAGAGTTCTGAATATGTGCGAATTCCTGCCGTTGGTTAACCCCGACGGACTTTTTCAGGTTATCCGGGCTTTTTTTCACCGTTCTGCACCCACTCTTCGTGAAGTGAACATCCTCATGGGCATGTTTTCCAATCTGAGCGGCTTCATGAAAAAGTACGTGCGCAAAAAGAACTGACCCTTCCCCATCCCCCTGCCTTTAAAGACAAAATCGCAGACCGATTCCATGGTTTGTGCTAAATTGTCCCGGTAGATTGTTGACTCAGACTACCTGAAGGTGCAGAAACATGAAAGCAGCAGCAGACACAACCGGCAAACTTGCCGGCCTTTTTCTGGCCGGGCTTTTGTTCATTCTGCCGTTGTTATTGCTGCAACAGCTGCTGATCGATCTGGTCGATAAAGACGAAGTTCACCTCGGCATTCTTGCGCGTGAAAAACTGCTCAACGACATGGAAAACTTTCAGGAAGCCCTGGCACCGGACAAATATATCGAAAGCGCTCTCGACGATCTCAACCGGCACTTCAAATTAAAAAGCAGCAGTCAGCAGAGGGAGCTTTCCTTTCAGCCCGGAATCAACCCGAAACTGATTGACGCGAGGTTTATAGACAGAGCCCGCAAGTTTCTGCAGCAGAATTATCAGATGCAACCCTTTCTCTTTCTGGCAGCCGACTGCGATCTTCAGAATCATTGGCTTTCGACGACCCGCGAATTTTTTCCCAATCCGAAAATACGCGCCCGATTTGCCGAAGCCGCAGTGTTTGGGCTGGCATTCGTCGATGCCGACCCGATAAATGTATTGCCCGACAGCCAGAACCTCAGCCAGCGAAAAAAAGAGTTTATTGCGCGCAACCGGCATATTGACGACAATGCCCACCAGATTTTTGCCAGATATTTCGTTCTGCATGTTTCGGCATTTTCGAACCCGGCACTGTATCAGGGCCAGGCCCGAACGTTCTATTCAAAAAGGTTCGGGCACCAGAGATCTTTTCAGATTTTTCACCTGTTGAGTCAGGGGTTTTCGCCACAAGAGAAACTTTTTGGCCTTTACTACTGCTGCTTCAACAACTCTGACATTTCGCCAACAGTGGTTCTGAAAAAGGCGCTGCAGAACCAGACCGGTCAGGCCCGGCGACATCTGTTGAAGCGCGTGGTAGAGCAGCCGTTTTTCCATGAAGAAAATGGGCGACTGTTTTATCTGGCAGGGTTTCCGAGCAGTTTTCATACTCTGGCGGCAGATTTCGGCGTCACCAATCCGGAGACCAGCAGGCTCATGCTCGATTTTCTGCAACAGCATTGTCTGGTTACCTCAATTGATGCAGAAGCTCTGCGCTCTGACTATCGATGGGCGGTGCAACTGGCTGGCTGGCTTATCAGATTTCTGCTCATGAGTCTCATGGCGGTGCTGGTCAAATCTATTTCTGGCTTTTCGGCGCTGCAGCAGCTCAAGCTTGGCGGCAAGCTCAGAACTGCCGTGGCAACCGCTGTTACGGTGCCTGTCATCGGCTTTCTGGTGATCAGCATGCTCATCAGAAGCAGCGGTGAGCGTCTGATCATTCATAACTGCCAGACCAGGATGAGGCAGCACATGCAATTGCTCGAAAAACTGGTCAGTGAGAACGACCCGCGACTGGTGATGATGCTGCAGGAATTCAAGAAATACTATGCCGATGATTATTTCGGCCCACACCCTGACAGACAGCTTATTTCAGACCTGACAGAAGCTTACAAAAAGCTTAAATTCTCTAATCACAGCCTGTTTTTCGACCGCGAAGCGAGAATTCAGAAATTTTACGGGCAAAAATTTTATCAGGGGCACCACAAAGAAATGATCGGCCTGTTCAGGATCCTCATGGAGCTTGGTGGAGTAAACGATGAAAACCGCCAGATTGCGGATTTTCAGCGCAAGAATCTTTTTATGAGCTCATATTCAGACTCATACTGGAATGTCTATGCCAACTCTGCGGTTCTGGCACGCGAAAGTCTGCTCACACGCAACTTCATGTCGATGTCGGCTCTAAAAAGAGGCTGCAATCATATTCTGGCCCACCCACTGACGCCTTTTATTCCTGAAGCGGTGCTTTTTCACGAGGTTGGCGACACACCGGTCACACGGTTATTGCTCAAGCAGCTCTGGCGCCAGAGTGCACACCTGCTGAGCGACTATTCACGGGAACAACAGATAGATTACGGGATGTTTTTGCGTGGCCCGACAGAATTGCGCGAAATGCAGATTCCCCGCAGCGGCCCCGGCAGGATTCCGCTCCGGGAACTGGCAGACCGGGCCGTCGAAAAGCGCACATCGGGTTCGGCAGTTGCACGGGAACAGGGCAAAATAAGCATCAGCAGCTGGCTTTATTTTGATGACGTGCCGGTAATAATTGTGGCACAGGCGCAGATTGCCGAAATTTCGCAACACGGCTCGATTTATCTTTTACTGCCGCTGGGCATGCTTGCCTACGCACTGCTGGCAATGGGTCTTCTTTCTTCGACTCTTGCCGACGCTCTGCTTGGGCCGGTTCACACCCTTACCGGCTTTGTCAGAAATATTCAGGCCGGCAGATTGAACGTTAGAGCCGAAATTGCCAGCCACGACGAACTGGGAGAGCTGGCGGGCAGTTTCAACCAGATGTCGATCGGGCTCTGCCAGCGCGAAGAAATGCGCCGATTTGTTTCTGACAAGCTTTTTACCAGCCTTGAAATCGCTGACGCAGAGAGAGACCGTGGTAAAGCGAACCTGACAATTCTGAGTTCAGATATCAGGGGATTCACAACGATCTCAGAACAAAATGCGCCGGAAGAAATCGTCAACCTGCTCAACGATTACTTTACCTGTATGGAAAACGCCATTACCATGCATGGTGGCTCGATCGAAAAAATCGTCGGTGATGCAATCATCGCCGCATTTTATGAAGGCAGTGCCGGTGACAACCACGCAGTGAGAGCCTGTCATGCCGCTGTCGCGATGCGCCGGCGCCTGGCTGATTTCAATGCGATGCGAAATCATCATGGAAACTTCACTATCGATACCGGTATTGGCCTTGCTACGGGCGAAGCGGTTCTCGGCTTTGCCGGCAGGGCCGGCCGGCGCCGCGAATTCTTTCTGATCGGCGATGTCATACAGCGGGCTGAAACGCTCGAAAGCATGACAAAATCAGGAATCAGCAGCCGAATCTTCGTCGACCGGCCTACCTACGATCTCTGCAACGACGTGATCGATTTTTGTCCCGAACTGGCATCGAATGAACCGACCTTCTTCAGGGAGGTTGACGATGGTTGCTGACACCCCGATTCTTTGTCACGCCGCGTTGCGTGCCGGGCCAGGCAAGCTCGCCGCAATATGGCTTTTTCTGATCATTCTGCCTGTCTGCATTCTGACCGCCATAACCGATCTGATTCTAAGTGAAAGCGAGCAACAGATTGCCCAGGAAGCCCAGCTGAAGCTGACCCAGGAAGTTCAGGACTTCCGCGATTGTCTCAGTTTCAGCTTTATGGTCGAACAAAAAATGACAGATTTTGCCAAACAGCATAAAACCAGACTGCCGATTCTTTCTGCCAGCGACTTTATCGAAGTTTTCAAAGCAGAAGCCGGTTTCATGCCGGCTGCAGTATTCAGCCTCTCTGGAACTCAGCCTGCCCTGTCATTTCACATTGCCCCCGAGGTAAAAAAAGACCTGGGGCTGATTTCGCATACAATGCTGAAAAACTTCCTGACCGACTTCTCAAGACCAGAAGGCGAAAACCTCAAAGAATCTGCCAGAGTTCAGAGATTTCGCGAATATCTTCGCAAAGTGCTCAGTTCGACCGGCGATCTGAGGATAAAAAGAAGCAGAGCCATGCCGGTTCTTTCGGGCAAACCGTCTCTAAACCGCCTGCTGCTTTTCTTTCAGCCGGCTGGCGAAGGTGAAAACAACAAAACCGGCCATTTTCTTATTTTTCGCGAACGCGACATAGAACCAGCTCTTCTTGTTGCCTTTGCAACCGGCATGTCATCAAACAAAGGCTTTCGACGAAGAATTACCACAAGTAATGAGGGGCTGAATGCGATTTATCGACTCAGTCAGAATCACATGAAATTTTTGACCGATCCGCACGAAGGAATTTCGCTTTTGTCGCTGCCCTCAACCGAATTGCTGCTGCGGCTGGTCTCAAGAGGAACTCTCTACCCGTTTAAATTCAACGAAACAGTTGCAAAACTGCCGCTTCTTAAAGTTACCGCACCCCCAGAAACCCTTATGCACCCGTTGAGGCCAACATTGCACCGCCTGAAAGTTCCGGTTCTGATAATGGTGATGCTGGCCACCATCATCATTCTTCGCCTTCACTTTTTCGGCTTCGGAAGTAATCTTAAGCTTGGCCCGCGCCTTTTTGTGAGCGTTTTTGCAGCCTCGATCCTGCCATTTTCAACCTTTATTGCAGCTGCCGCCTGGCATCAGAAATTCATTGAAGATTTTGCCAGAGCTGAGATCAGGCAGTTTATACAGCTGCAGGCAGACCAGGCAAGCAGAAACATCAGCGCCAGCCTGAACTCACTTGAACTGAAAGTGGTCAGCCTGAGAAAAGAGCTTAGCAGAAGAGACTTCAAAGACGCGGTCGCTTTTCTTGCTGACTGGCTGAGGCAGAATGCCGCAAGCATGGCACTTTACCATCAGACTGATAGAGAAGAAATGATCACAGTGCGTGATGGGCTTGAGTTTGATGATTTTGAAAATGAAATGAAACAGATGGGGCTTATGGCCCTGCTTAAATCGCTCGAGCCGGAAAATTTTTCTGAAACCAGTAATGAAAGCCTGCTCGGAATGGTTAAAATCAAAGCGCGCGCCTTCAGCATCGTTCTTGACAATGTCGGCAAACTGCACAAGTTTTCTGCCTACAAACTGAACTCGGTTTATGCCACTTTCCCGGTGTTTGCCGATGACAGCGGTTTTTCTGCACCAAAAGCAATCGCCCTGATAAAATTCGACACTTTCGACCTGCTTAAACAGCTGACAAGGCTGAAGCCGGAGCTTTTACAGACAGAGCAACATGGCAATTACACCGTTCAGAAATGCTTCATACCACTCAGCCTTCCAAATGAACTGCCCCCGGCAAAGGACATTCTCTGCAACGCCGGGTTTCCGTTCGACAAGGTGCGGCCGATTGTCGAAAAAATTTCACAGAGCCTTTCTGCAAGTGCCTGGACCGATGGTGAAACCAGCAATGTCGCAATGTATTTGCATCACCTTGGCTGCATTCTGGTAATCAGGGCTATGCCAGTGCAGCAGATTGACACCAGCATGTTCCAGACAGGCCTGCTCGCGCTGCTGTTTTTTGTCATGCTGGTAGGCACGCTGGTCAATTTTCTGCGAAAATCCCTCGTTGAGCCGATTCATCTGCTTCAGGCCGGCGCCGCAAGAGTTGCGGCCGGCGACTTTTCTCAACCGGTCGTATATCATTCCGGCGATGAGTTTGAAACCCTGACCAACAGCTTTAACCGCATGTCGGCCGATCTTCTGCAGAAAGAACGCCTGGCAAGCTATGTTTCAGAAGAAGTTATTCA
Organism: Candidatus Ozemibacteraceae bacterium; assembly: GCA_035342015.1. Taxonomy (GTDB): domain Bacteria; phylum Muiribacteriota; class Ozemobacteria; order Ozemobacterales; family Ozemobacteraceae; genus Rifleibacterium. Next base: position 6,953 of record DAOQWI010000165.1, read on the forward strand.
GGAAATCTCGTCAGGCAACGGCACAAACCTGCAGCCTGGTGGCGAGCGACTTGAAGTGGCAGTGCTGTTCGTCGCCATGGCCGACTTCAAGGCATTCCGGCAGCAGCACGAACCAGAAGCTGTTACAGAAGCAATCGGCAACCTGATCGATCAGGCGGCTGAAATAGCCGCAAGATATAACGGCAACATAGACAAAATGGTCGAAGACACACTGATGCTGGTCTTCAGGCAGCGAGGCTCCGACGGCAGTCATGTCGAATCGGCCTGCCGCACCGCTCTGGCGCTTAGCAAAGCTTTTGGCAAAGAAGGCCGATTCAGACTGCTGGCCGGCATAGCCGCGGGCCCGGCAGTTTCTGGCAAAATCGGTTCTCGCAGCGGCAAACTCGATTACACGGTTATCGGCAACCCGGTTAACCTTGCGGCCAGACTTAAAACTCAAGCCGGTAAAGCTCTTGAAACAGGCATTATCGTATGCCCGAACACGATAAGAATGCTGCGCGGGCTGGCCCGCCTGCGTTTTATCGAGCGCACTGAGATCAAGGGCCGTTCACGCACATTCCCGCTCTATGAACTTCTGGAAATGCGTGAAAAATAAGAGAAGCAGGCCGGATGCCTGCTTCTCTATGGTTTCAGTCTGAAAGAGAGCGATTTACCAGCCGAGAATCCATGCGAAAATCAGCGGCGCAACGATAGTTGCATCTGATTCGACGATGAACTTCGGGGTGTTGATATCAAG
>DAOQWI010000166.1:0-7675 GCA_035342015.1 Candidatus Ozemibacteraceae bacterium
TTAACATCGCCATGACGGCGGAATTTGCCGCTGATTTTGCTCATGGTTCTTGCGATGGCACAGTATTCAAGAATTTCTTCGGCAAGCATATCGAGTGTATCCGGCAGTTCGCGCAGCGGAATAACCATCGTCTTGCCGGGGTTGGCAGGGGAATAGTTTTCGCCCGGCTCAAAGCGCAGGCAATCGGCAAAACGCGAAAGAAAGCTGCGCACGCGCTGACGCAGGGTGCCACCGGTGCCAGACGAACCATAGCCATGAATCACATCAAAGCGGCTGCGGTTACCCTTCCTGACCCGGGCGTTGTAAAAGCGCACCAGGGCTTCGATTGCTTCAACCTGGGTATATCCGTGCAGATCAAGTTCATTACTCATAAGAAGGGCAATATAGTGCATGCCTGTCGCCATTTCAAGCAACATAAAACAACACCGGCAAAACTAAACAAACAAACCTGCCGGCGAAACCGGTGATTTTGGTATGTAACATTGACAGTGAGACGCGATATGGGGCAAGATTTATGGGAAACGGGCCGGCGTTTTTTTTCTCGGGCGGGCAGAGATGCAGCGTGCTGCTGGCCTGGCCTCCAGGCTTCAGCAAAACAAAGGAGACCTTCATGATCTACAGAAAAATTGGCAAAACCGGGGTTGAAGTTTCACAGCTGGGTTTTGGCTGCATGCGCCTGCCGGTGATCAATGGGATTACCCACCAGATCAATGAACCGCTTGCAACTCAGATGTTGCGGCATGCGATCGACAACGGCGTCAATTATGTAGATACCGCTTTTCCATATCATGGTTATGGCTTTGACCGGGGCGGCGAAAGCGAACCTTTTGTCGGCAGGGCTTTGCGTGACGGTTATCGACAGAAAGTGCAGCTGGCGACCAAACTGCCAAGCTGGTTGATCAGCTGCCATGCCGACATGGATAAATATCTCAACGAGCAGCTTGCAAGGCTCGAAACCGATCATATCGACTTTTATCTGGCACATGCGATCAATAAAGGCTTCTGGAAAAATCTCACCGCTCATGATTTATTCAGGTTTCTTGACCGGGCGCTGGCCGACGGGCGCATACGCCATGCCGGTTTTTCATTTCATGACGATCTGCAGCTGTTCAAGACGGTTGTTGACGCCTACAGCTGGTCATTCTGCCAGATTCAGTATAATTACGTCGACGAAGACTACCAGGCCGGGCGTGCCGGGCTCGAATACGCCGCCGAACGCGGTCTTGGCATCGTGATCATGGAACCCTTACGCGGTGGCGCCCTGACAAACGGTCTGCCTGAAGCTATAACCAATGTTTTTGCCGAATCGGGTCTCAAATATTCGCCGGCTGAATGGGCTCTGAAATGGCTTTACGATGACCCGCGCATTTCGGTGGTTCTGAGCGGCATGAGCGCCATGGAACATGTTACCGAAAACCTGCGAATTTCGGCGACAGCCGGTGCCGGTTCAATGACGCCTGAAGAGCGTGAAGTGATGAACCGGGTGCAGACGATTTTCAGACAGAGAATGAAAGTGCCATGCACTACCTGCGGCTACTGCATGCCCTGCCCGGCCGGGGTTGAGATTCCGAAGAACTTTTCGATGTATAACAGCTTTCACATGATGGGCGAAAAGTCCAACGCCTCAATCAGATCAATGTATTTCGCGCAGATCGCTGAGTCTGCAAGGGCCGCAAAATGTGTAAAATGCGGCCGCTGCGAAACTCATTGCCCGCAGCATATCCCGATAATGCGCGAACTCGAAAATGTCGCCACTACCTTTAAATAATATCAGCAGGCAAGACAGATTCATTATCTGAAGTCTATTTGCGACGCCGCTTGAAGATGTTGCCGAGATCTTTGAGCAGATCTTTGGCCGGGTCGGTCTTTTTAGCTGCGGGAGCCGGCTCGGCGCTGGCCGGTTCTTTACTGCGGGGCTTGAGAATATCCTGCAGAAGTTTCTGACCCTGGCGTTTCAGGCCAAGCTCAAGAAGTTTTTCGGGTTTGAAACCTGGAAATACCGGTGCCAGAAGAGTGCCTTCGACGCGGCTCGGAATGCTGGCTGTTTTGCCGTCGAGAGATATCTGCTGCAGAACCCGACTCTTCTCTACGGCCACCGGCGCGAATCTGATCTCGAGATTGCCTTTCAGGCTGGTGTCGAGACCGACATCACCGCGATAACTCGCCCGACCGGCTGAACTAAGAAACATCATATCATCGGTTGTCATAATGCCCTGTCTGATGACGAAAGTGGCACTGGCTTCGCTGATATCGCCAGAAGAATACTCTTTGAGATTTACCAGTGACAGAAAAGGCGTGACGACCGGCGGCGTGTTGTATCTGCCGTTCTGCATGTGCAGACTGCCGGTACCATTCCAGGACGAGAGGGTTTCGATATCGCCATCGGCGTTGAAAGTTCCGCCGGCAGGTCCGGTGATTACCTGCTTCTGTGTAGTATTGCTGTCGAGAAAAGATTCGGCGCGTAAACCGCTGCCTTTTGCATTTACCTGCAGCCGAACCGGAGTTTTGCCGGTAAAAACCTTGCCACTGCCGCTGAGCGAACCACCAAAAAGCTTTGCCTGGGCACTGCTTATTGTAAACACATCGCCGCTATAGCTGAAACTGCTGCTGACATCGATGAACGGAAACAGATATGAACTGCGATTCGTTGAAGAAACCGGCAGGTCGAAATCGAAACGCGGCACCGATGCCGACCCGGTCAGGGACAGATTTTCTGGCGCACTTTCGACTCGCAGTTTTATCAAGGCTTTGTTTATGTCGATTTTGCGGCTGGGTATTACGAGAGCTGCGTCGGAAATGCCAATTGCTGAAGAAATAGAACCGTCAGCCACTTTTCCGATCATCGACAGTTGTGCTGAAAACTTCTTTATTTCTGGGCTGGCATTGTAGACAAGCGAGTCGATATTCTTCAGGTCAGCATTGAACGAGAATTGCATTGGTTTATCTGCTGCGCCGGCAAACTTGAGTTCGGCGCTGGTCTGACCGCCCGCCATGCTCAGACCATCGATATGGCCCGGTGCAAGCGCTCCGATTACTGCAACAAGAGTTTCAACAGAGGCAGGCTTGATTGCCGCCGCACCAGATGCCTGCAGGGGCTTTAGTGCCTGCATCTTTATCTCAGCCTTGAATGGCAGTTCTGCCGTTGTTCCTGCTTTATTGGCACCAGCCAGAGACAGGCTGCCGGCAAAGTCAATGTTCAGCGGACTGCCAGATTCAGACCGTGCGACAGTTGCAGAAGGCATCTGCATAAGCACCGTTTTGCCACTTTTCTTTGCGATTATACGCAACTCGAGTTTACTGACAGAAAGCTTGTCAAATGGCAGATTCTCGATGCTCAATGCAGGGCCAGGCGATGGCGGCCTGGAAATAGCTCCCAATATGGGCTTGCCATTGGAATCGAGAGTGATAGCAGCTTTCATTGATTTTACCTTGATCTCTTTCATCACCAGATTGCCGCCAAGCAGGCTCATCATGTCGCAGGTGGCAGAAAGCTCTTTTATTTCTGCAGAAGGCAATTCAGACTGCGCCTGGGCTCCTATTTTGACACCGGTCAGGATAACAGTTGCATAGCTTAATTTGTAATCCTTGACTGCAACCGGCACGCCAAGCAGTTCTGAAATTTTCTGCTCGAACTGCTCTTTGATACCCGGTGCCGGCTTTTCTTCACCCATCGCCAGGTTACAGCAAATCAGCAAGGCGCATAACAGCAACGCCTTAAAAGAAAGGTTCAGGCCTGCATGACAATGGCTAACACGTCTTTTCATATTGTTCGCCTCGCACTTTCATGATTGCAGCATCAGCAAGCAGCTATAGTCATTAACCAAGTTTCAATCTCACGCCGTATTCATATAAATATATTTAAATACGCCGCATGATCTATAAGTAAACTTCAAATAATGCTTTTGCCGCCTCTGTCGGCCTTTTCTCTGACTTGAACGAAGTGAATCTAAAACTCGTTCATAAAAAGGTTATGTTTCTGGTCAGCTTCAGCCATGCTGACTGAAATTCGGGGGCTGACACCGCAGATTTTACAATGCTATTCATTTTTCATTCTGTTTCAGAAAGGCGCGCATGCCGGCGCTCAAGAACTCAGCCAGGCCGGGTGCGACCTTTTCGTAATATGACTTGAACCTGGCATCAGAAACATACATTTCGGCAAGCCCGGAGTAAATTTCAGGGGTCACTTCATAGAAGCCGCCGATGAAAGCGTGGTGTTCGGCGATTACCGCCTGAACTTCAGGCGTTTCAGGTGAAAGATGCATCAAAGAGGCGAGTTTGCGGTTGATAGCTTCGCCATCTTCAAGGTGCTTCTGAAAGCCGTCTTTGCCCATTTTGCGAATGTTCTGCCATGACTCATCGACTTTGGCGCTGCCGTAGCGTTCGCGTGCCTCACGGTCGTATTTTTCGGCGGTTTCGCGGTCAATAAAGCCCTTATAGTATTCGTGGTCCTGCATGGTAATCTCCTTTTCGTTCAGACTCGCGAGAGTCCGGTCAATGGTTGCAATCAATTGCGACGTGCGCTGCTGACGCGTTTCAAGATTTTTTCGATGGTCATTCAGAGAAGTCGCCAGATCAAACCCGGGTGAATCGAGAATCGCCCGGATTTCGTTCAGCGGCAGATCGAGTTCGCGATAAAACAGTATCTGCTGCAGTCTCAGCAGGTCCCTGCGGTTATAAAGGCGATAATCGCCTTCGCTGCGTGCAGACGGCTTAAGCAGACCGACAGCATCGTAATGATGCAGGGTGCGAATGCTGACACCGGCCACTCTGGCCAACTTCCCTACCTGCCAGACTTCTTCTGCATCGGACTCACATTTTTCGTTACATTTTTGCCTGCATTTTTTCATAAAACAAGCTTAATGCATGACGTTACGTAAGGGTCAACAGATTTTAAAATCTAAAATCTTGTACAATCTGGCAAAATACGGGCGAATTTCTGGTGGCGCAATTCAGAAATGACGCAGTCCATGAATCTGCAACCAGTCTGCGCCCAGGGCTGCCTTTCAGGCCTCATCGATTTTACCGGTTACCGGTCGAGGCCGAGCTGCCAGCGCATGAATGACCACTGGTCGGTCTGTTCTTCGAGAATCTGGGTCAGGGGCTTGCCAACGCCGTGGCCGGCCTGGCGTTCGACCCAGAGCAGCACCGGCTTCTCAGATAAACTGGCAGTGGCGCTCTGCAGGGCAGCGGTCATTTTGCGGGCATGCATCGGGTGAACTCTTGTGTCTTTTTCGGCGGTGAAAATGAAGATAGCCGGGTATTCGCGGCCTTCGACAATATTGTGATAAGGCGAGTAGCGCCGCAGCCAGACAAAATCTTCAGGGTTCTCGGCGGTGCCGTATTCGGGCACCCAGAAGCGGGCCATGAGAAAGCGCTGATAACGAAGCATATCGAGCAGCGGCACACCGCAGATGGCGGCCCGATAAAGCTCAGGGCGGCGGGTTATCGCCGCGCCGACGAGCAGACCGCCATTCGAGCGGCCGCTGACACCAAGCTTTTCACGACAAGTGTAGCCTTCGGCAATCAGCCACTCGGCAGCGGCTTCGAGATCTTCAAACACCTTTTCCTTGTTGCCGAGCGTACCCATTTTATGCCAGTCATCACCATATTCACCGCCGCCACGCAGGTTGACGACTGCGTAAATACCGCCATCTTCGATCCAGGGAATCACGGTTCCGTTGTAAGCCGGGGTCATGCTCAGGCCAAAGCCGCCGTAGCCATAGATTACGGTCGGATTGTAACCGGTCTTTTCGACCCCGGCGCGCTTGATCAGAAACATGCTGACGCGGGTGCCGTCTTTCGAGGTGAACCAGTGCCGGCTTACCTGCATGGCAGACAGATCGGCCGCGACCGGCCTTTCCCACCATGGTGTCGGGGTTGAAGACGGGCTGTCGTAGAGAAGAATGCGGTTCGGACAGTTGAACGAGGTGTAATCGACAAAAAAGTCAGGGCGCTTAATCGAGCACGAAAAGGAAGCGGTGCCGATGCCCGGCAGCTGAACCACCGTCTCACTGCCATTCTGAAGATCGAAAGAGACCAGACGCGAAGCCGCTTCGCACTTGTATTCGACCAGCAGAGCACTGCTGGTGAAGCCCCAGTCTTCAATTACCGCGTCAGTTTTTTCACAGACAAACTTCTGCCAGCCGTTCAAACCAGGGTTGTCAGGATTGGCGACGAATATCTGACTGTTCTTCGCCCCTTCGTTGGTGAGAATAAACAGGCGGTTATCGACAACACAGGCACAACTGCAGCTTTCTCGGCCAACGATAATATCGCGGCGCACCAGATTGCCGGTTTTGAGCCATTCAGATAAATCGACCAGCCACAGATCGTTTGAACGGGTGCTGGTATGATAGCTGAGCACCAGCCAGCGACCGTCTTCTGACAGCCTGGCCGAGGGCCCCCAGGTTGTTGCAAGCGGCCCCTCAGTATATTGGGCAAAAATCAGCCGGTCGTTGCCGGTTGGCTCGCCAAGCTGGTGCAGGCGAATTTCGCGGGAATAAGGGTTGGCCGGGTCAGAAAGTCGTGAATAGATAAAGCTTCTGCCATCAGGCTGCCAGAAAACGCCGCCAACCTTGTTCGTTATACGGTCTTCGAGAAGAGTGAGATCTGAAACCCTGAGAATTCGCAGTTCATGGTTCTCATCACCGCTGCTGCAGATTCCGTAAGCCAACAGAGTGCCATCAGGCGAAGGCTCGAACCAGCCGATGCTGCTCAAACCGGTCGCATCAGACCGGTTGGTGTCGAGCAACACCCGCTCAGGCCCGCCAGCAACTTCAGACATGCAGACAATCGGCTGATTGAGGTTACCGGGGCGTTTGAACCAGAAGAGACGCGGGCCGGCAAAAACTGGCAGCCAGCACGAATCGGTTTCGAGCAACGGTCTTAGACGCTCTCTTAGAGCAGCACGGCCCGGCAGACGATCGAGAACCGTTCTGGTCAGCGAATTCTGTGCGTCTGTCCAGTTGTCGGTTTCCGGGGTCGGGTTGCCATTGGCGTCACCCTCGAGCCATCTGAAATCATCACGGATAATGGTTCCGTGAAAATTTTCGGCGATTTTTTCGCGGCGGCTCGACGGGTATTGCGACTGATGCTGGTTCATTTTTCGTTCCTTTGTTTCAGATTGATGAAAGGACCGGTTTATCGTAGCATAAGATCAAGGTTGGGAGAAATTGATGATGCCGGAAATCCAGGAAAAAAACGAACTAAGTCAATCCAGGTCTGAAAGCAGCAGTGAGAGCAACCAGCAACTGCCCATCGCAAAACAGTCTGCGGCGATTTCGCTGACAGGCCTCTGGTTTTATAATTTTTTCTTCATTCTGCTGTCTCTGCACGCGCCTTACCGCTTTCTTCACATGCTGCCGAATCTGGTTATCACCTCGCAGGGGCTCGATTACGATATGGGCGGGATTTTTCCGCATCTGGGCTCGACAATTGTGGCGGTAGTCATTCAAACCGGCCTGGCTATTCTGATTACAGCGATTGCAGCGATTGCCCGACTTATTTTTCGGCGGCTCGATGCTTTTGTGGTTTCATTTCTATCCATATGCGGTCTGCAGGTGCTCGTTTATTACCGAATCTACTTTGACGCAAAAACCGACCCGGCCATTCTTAAGGCATTCGGGCCATTCACAGTTTCATGGATATTTCTGGTGCTGTTCGTTCTGGGTTCAAT
>DAOQWI010000167.1:0-7655 GCA_035342015.1 Candidatus Ozemibacteraceae bacterium
GTCGGCAGCGGCTACTACCAGAAGGCGATGACCGTTTTCGCTGCCCTCGAAAAAGCCGACCCGGCGCGCATGACGCCGGCACACAAGGCCTCTTATGCCCGGGCCTGCATCTTTGCCAACAAACCCGACTATAAGAAGGCTGAAACCATACTCGCCGACGTTCTCAAGGGCACCCCCGACAACGTCGAAGCCATAATTCTTTCGGGCCAGCTCGACAGCGAAAACAAACTTTACAAGCAGGCTGTAGAAAAGTTCGACAAGGCGATCAAACTCGACAAGAATGCCATGCAGGCCTATCTCGGTCTTGGCGAAGCTTACCAGAAAATGCAGCAGTTTCCCAAGGCCATCGAAGTGCTGCAGAAAGCCCGCGATCTGTGGCCCGACAGCTTTATGCCGCTCGTCGGTCTTGGCAAAGCCTATCTGAAGAACAACGATTATGGCTTTGCACTGGTAATGTTCAACCTCGCCTACGACATGAACCCTGATAATTTCGACGTCAACGTCGGTCTGCTCGAAATTTTCGCGCGCAAGGGCGACTACCGCGCCAATAACCACATTACCCGCTGCGAAAAGTTCTTTAAAGGTGACCCGCGCGTTGAATACTGGAAAGCCATCTTTTTTGAACTCGACGAGCGCCTCGAAGAAGCAAAACGCATCTACAGCCTGCTCGCCATGTATGAAGACGACATCGCCTACCGCGCCAAACTCAGACTTGGGCAGCTCTATGGCGGTATCGGCCACGAAACTTTTCCCGGAAATCTGCTGGTTGCCGACCGGCCGAATTATATCAGAACCTACAGTTCGATGAATGACCAGGAACTCGCATACGCACATCTCTCTGCTTTCGTCGCCAAACGGCCTGACGCACCTGAAGCCCAGAGCGCCAGGCGCTGGCTCGACGAAAACGAAGAAACCCTGCGCAATGCCCGTGAATTTGACGCTTTCGTTCAGAGTCAGTTCAAAACCGAGTAAAAATCCCCAGTTTTATCAGGAGGAATTATGAGTTTGAAGAATCTTAAAAAACCGCTCTGCGTTGCTTCGCTGATGCTGCTTGGTCTCACCACGCAGCTGCCGGCTGTCGAGGTCGAACCAGGCCGCGAATCAAGCTATTTCCCGAAATCAAAAATCAGATTTTTTGATTCGAAGCTTGAGGAAGGCGGCGTGCTCGCCGACGGCATGAACGTCGAACGCGTCTCTGGCCACACCGATAAACCCGAAGCTCAGATTGCTGTCTGGATGCCTTTCTACGAACCGGCTCCAATCGAAAAGAACGGCGCCAACATGATCACCGATGCCGCCCAGATATTCCGCAACACCGGTGCCGGCAAAGACAAGTTTCCGTTCATCGTTAAAGAAAAGGCCACCGGCAAATTCTACGTTTACCGCAACGTAAAATACCACTGGTTCTTCGAACAGCCTGGCGACAATAAAAAATCTCTCGCAGAAGGTAACAAAAACGGCGTTTCAGGCGGCGAAGTCTGGTCACCGTTCATGAATCTCAAAGACGCAGATCTTAAGTTCTTTGAAGATGTCGTCAGCGGTAGCAAAAGCGAATCAGACGTCTGGGACAAAAAACTCTACGTCAACCGCCACACCACCGCTTTCGACTCTGGTATCCGCGGCCGCGAAGACGTTGCCGGTTCCAAATTTCTGCAGCAGGTCGGCATGATCATGACCTATGAACGCGCCGAAGTTCCGGCTCCAGCCGTTTCAGGCAATGCATACCCCGAAACCGCCATGCAGACAGCTGACCCCGCCGGTGAAATCCCCGGTACCGCCAATCTCGCCGCTGCACCAGCCGATTCTTCTTTTGAAAAATTCGGCCCCGAAAAGACCGCCAAACCGATTCCGGAAAATCTGAAACCCTCCTGGAACCTCAAAGCCGAAATCGACGGCAAAACCTATAGCGAATTCACCGACTACAACGTGGTTTACGTCGAAGACTATTCTTACCCCGAAATTTCTCAGGATTTCCTGAACCCGCAGGGCTCGGTATATGAAGCCGTTGTTGGTAAATACCTCGGCTACAATGGTGGTAAAGACGGCATGAGCGTCAGCTACACCAACGAAAACCCGGATCTTTCACCGACCTCACCGGCAATTACCAATGCCTTCGAATATCAGTTCAGCTCTGACGAACTCTATCAGCTGCAGAACCCGTTCTTCGACGGCGCCGCAGATAACAAACAGGTTCTTTTCTTCTATTTCCTGAAGTCTAACGACACCTATGGCCCCTACGTCGGCAAATCAGTCAGTTCACGCGAACAGACCTATTTTGAAGCTCACCACCCCTACTGGAAATCTCAGCCGAAAGAAAAACTCGACAAGTTTCTTGCTGACCGCCGCACCAACAGCTGGGAAGGCAAATTCCTGAAACCCTGGGAAAAAGGCGTTGTCTACTACTGCCTCTATCTCGATGGCGATCCGGTCACCCGCACCAACGAACTCAACGAAGCCTGGAAAAAGAAAGATGCCGGCCAACTGTCGGTGTTCAACGACATCATGGCGGATCTGAACGGTAAAACCACTCCAGCAGCCGTTGAAGCCCGCACCTGCATGCAGGAACTGCAGCAGTTCATCACCTCTTCGAACGAAGGCACCCGCGAAGCCACCCGCTTCGCCCCGATCGGTTTCGAACCGCACCTCGGCCGCTGCATCGTCGGGCCGATCACTCTCGAAAACATCCCGACCCAGCACACCGAAAAAACCGTTTCACAGGTCGACCCGGCAACCGGCAAAAACATTGACGTGAAGAGCGGTTCCTGGACAGTCGCCGGCAAACGCATCATCATGCCGCGCCACTTCGCCATGAACTCGATCGAATGGAACGACCATTCATGCCCGCCCGCACCGAGCGCCAAAGACCCGAAAGCCATGAAGGCTTACTACAGCGAAATCATGAAGACTCCGCCTGACTGTCTGATGACTCAGCAGGTTTCGAACTGCTGCGGTAACTCAGCACCGGCCGGTTCTCTCGTCAAAGTCGACGACGTTGCCGAATTCAGCAAACCTCTGATCAAAGCTGAAGTCGAAGATATGAACAATGGCGTCACCCACAAAATCGGCGTACCGCCGGTTGAGTCTCTCGAAGCCGGCTCACAGCTGGTCTGCAAAGACCTCAAAACCGGTGAAGTTAAAAATCACGGTGAAGAAGGCTGCAAAGAAGACTTCGATATGGCCAGCAAAGAATGGACAATCATCAAGGCTGACGGTACCGAAGAAAAGCTGTCACGCATTCCGACTGATCCCGAAGGTCCGGATAAAAACGGCATCCCGGTAGAAGACCAGCGCATGCGCTTCAGTCTCGCTCCCTACGACAACATCGACAGCCTGACTCCGTTCAGAGGCGTTCTCAAGACCGAAGTCGAAATCGAAGCCCTCGATGCCAACCAGCAGCCCACCGGTAAATTTGAAGAAATCGAGCACGAAGCCGATGGCAAAATCGTCACTGCCACGAAGATCGTTAAAGACGGCAGCAGTCTCAACAAGTTCGATCTCAACGACTTCGACCCCAAAGTAAGCTTCTATCATATCTTCAGAGCCGCCGGCTGGTACCAGTTCAGAGTCAAAGCCTACGATCGCGCCAAAGACGGCAGCGTCGGCCAGGCCCGCGAAATGAAGTTCAACATCAATGTTCTGCCCGCAAGCTTCAGAACAAGATCTATTGACAGCAAATAACCCCTGATGTCATGATAGCCTCTGTGGCGGCAACCGCCACAGAGGCTTTATTTTTACGCCCGCAGGAGAAGATCTACATGCCCCGAAATATCATTGCTCTGATTTGTATCCTCTTTCTCACATGCTTGCCGGCGCAATCCGAAACAACAGAAAACCTCATAATCAAAACGATAATACTTCCATTTTCGACAACAGATAATCATGTTTATGCCGTTGCCGGCAACAATGGCGTGAGAGCCTGGGGGTTTCAGCACCGGATATTCATTGAAAGAAGTAATAATGAAACCATGGAATTCTCGCCAGCCAACTCACCTCTGGCGGAAGAAGGGACCATCTCAGATATCGGCATAGTGAATGAAGATATCTGGGTCGCACAGACGGCCCCTTCTAAAGATCTTGGCATTTTAAAATTCGATGGCAGCAAATGGGAAAAGTTTCGTGAACCGGATGCGGTCGGGCTGTTGAACAATGAAGTTGTCGATATCCACATAGACCCTGACGAAAATATCTGGTTCGGTCACCGATATCATGGCCTTTCACGGCTGGTATATCTGGTAAATCCAACCTTCAAATCATATAACAAGGTGCTGCATCTGTTCGAAAATGCTTTGCAGAGTTCATTTATGCAAAAAACCCACCTGTGGATCGGCACTGCCAACGGAATTGTAAGGCTTCGCACTGAGCTTAAATCAAATTTTGAACTCAATGTCGATACCTGGCTGTATCCTGAATTTCCAGCCCGTGAAGCCTTCAGCGTCTGCGATTATGTTGACGACGTGGTCGTTGCCGGCACCAGCCGCGGTATCGCCCTGTTCGACGGCAAAAAATGGTCTCTGCGCGGTCGGACTGAGGGAATCAAAGCCCTGCCGGTTAATTTTCTGCAGCGTGACGGAGACAGAGTCTGGCTTGGCAGCCCGGTCGGTCTGCAATTGTGGAGCATCAACGAGCCAGGGCAGCTGATTACCGAAGCTGATGGACTGCCGGGCAGTAATATAACCGCGCTCGCCATCGACGAAAACGGCAACCTGCTCGTCGGCACCGACAAAGGCCCCGCCCTGATCAGAAAAAAATAAAGTCAGGGTTCGCCCTGAGTGAGGGTGTAGTATTTGAGGTCGCCTTCACGGGTGAGGATAACGCCGGCCTCTCTTAACAACTTCAGCGTTTCGACATATTTGTTTTCTTCGTCAAACAGGCTCCGACTCAGCGGTTTGCCGTAGGCATGCAGAATATGGTCGTAATAAGGGGTTTCGCTGAGACGGGCCAGTGATTTTGGCACAAGCGTTTCCCAGAATTCACGATCCAGGTCAGTGGTAGTGGGTGCCATACTCTGATCGGCGGCAGCTGGCTGGGCTGCAGACGGGATCGAGCTTTTATCATCTGCCTTTTTACTGCCGGTTTCAGGCCCGGAAGCAGGATCGGCAGGCGGCAGCACAGAAGAACCTGAAGCCGCAGCAGCAGAAAAATGAGTCTCGATCCATTTCGGCATAACGCGGGCAGCGGCAGACGAAAGAAAGAATCTCGCGATTTTGCCGGTGATTCTGAAACCGCTGCGCATCGTGTGCTCACGGTTGATCAACAAAAGCTCTTCAGCGAGTTTGTCGCGGTTGATCATGTAATCAGCCTCTTTCATTTTTCTGATCTTCCAGGCGTGTTTAACAAGGCGCCGGCGCAGGTCTTCCCGGGTATCTTCGGTCATTTTGCCGGCATCCTGCTCGATTACCTTGAGAATATGGTCGAGATAGGCCTGACCATGCTTTTTCCACATTTCTTCTGAAGTAGTTCTGATAAGTTCGCAGGCCGGCATCAGGCGACTGCTGGCGGCTGCCTGACCGGTTCTTACCGGGTTTTCGAAATCGACTTCAGGAACGATGCAGGGCACAAAGCTCCAGAAGATGTTCTGCTGACCATGGCTGAGTATGGTTTTGATTTCGTCTTCCATTAAAGCGATTTTGTGCAGAACGTCACCGGTAATCTGATGGGCCTTATTGTCAAGTTCGACGACCTTCGCGCGCACTGCCGGTGGATTTTCTGCAAGGGCGGTATAAAGCTCGTCACGCAGCTGTGAAAAAGCTGGCAAAGCTGAGAGTTTTTCGACTTCAGCGCGGGCATCGCTGCGAAGTTTCTCCGCCTCTAAAGCCAGTTCGGCGATACGACGGGCCTGCTGTTCATTGAGATAAATACCACGCAATACGTTGAGCAGCGAGATTTCTTCGACAAGGTCACCCATTTTATCGATATAATTGTCGGCCGCCCGTAAAGTTGATACGGGCAGTAGCAAGGCCAGCGCCAGTATTATCAACAGCTTTTTCATACTTTCCTCCTGCCTCAAACTTTTCCAGATCGATATTAAATAAACAAATTTGAGCCGGTACGCCGGCCAGGTCAGATATTGCCGTTCGGCAGGTCGTCGAGCCAGATGCCTGGCATCTGATAATTGCAGTCAGGGCATTTACCGCGGGTCAGATGGCTGCGCATGACCTTGAAGCCAAGACGCTCGACGACTTTCTTGCCGCAGCCCGGGCAATAGGTGTGGTTGCCTTCCTGGCCCGGGTTGTTGCCGGTATAAACGAATTTGATGCCAGCCTGCATTGCCATTTTTCGAGCGTTTTCGAGCACGGTATTGGGTGTCGGCGGCAGATTTTTCAGCATAAATTCGGGCACAAACCGGGAAAAATGCCATGGGACATCAGGCCCGAGGTTATTGGCGAACCAGTCGATTCCGGTTTTGAGATGTTCTTCACTGTCGTTTTTGCCCGGAATCAGCAGCGACACCACTTCAAGATGCCGGCCAGAGCCTTTTATAAGCTTGAGTGTGTTTTTTACCGGTTCGAGGCTGCCGCCGATGACTTCTTTATAAAAGTCTTCGGTAAAGCCTTTGTAACCGACAACAAACATGTCGATCAGCTCGAAAAGATCGTGTAACGGCTCCGGATTTATGTAGCCAGACGTCACCATTACGGTTTTGAGATTACTCTTGCGGGCCAGCCGGGCGATATCCTTCATAAACTCGATGTAGATGATCGGTTCGGTATAGAAAAAACCGATGCTCTGCACCTGAAAATCAAGGGCCCGTACAATTATCTCTTCTGGTTTGAACGCAAAATTTGACGTCTCGCCCGGGGTTTTCTGCGAGAATTGCCAGTTCTGGCAATACTGGCAGGTGAGATTGCAGCCGGCAGTCGAAATTGACATCGCCGGGCTGTGCACATGGTAGTGAAACAGCGGCATTTTCTCGACCGGGTCGATGGCGAGAACGCATGGCAGGCCGTAAACAAGACTGACATACTTGCCGTCACGCAGACCGCGTGCACGGCAGGTACCATTCTGCCCCTCACCCGGCACACAGGCATTCGGGCAAAGCCCGCACTGCAGACTGCCGTTATCGAGCTTTGTTATGTATTCGGCAGGGAAGTTGCTTTCGCCGCTTTCTGCGCGAATTTTTGCCGGGTTGCCAAAAAGACAGCCGGCGGCCGCTGCTGCCGAACATTGCAGAAACCGGCGTCGATTCAAAGACCAGATATTGCTTTTATTCATTACTTTGTTACCTGTTACTGCGTATAACTTTTATGATGATCATTAAAATATACGCCTGAAAAGCCTGCCCGGTTACACAATTGTTGCCAGCCGGAGAGTTTTTCTGTTAACTTGTCTTTATAATATGCCCGCAAAAAAAATAAAGCAATCGTCTGCAGCCTTTACGCTGATTGAAGTCATTCTTGCCATGGCAATACTTGCCGCGACCATGGTACCTATATTCTATTTCATGAGCAAAGGGGCTACAGATACAGACTTCAACGTTTCGCGCATGTTCGCGATCAGTCGAGCTTCTGAAATTCTCAACGCCATGCTCGACAACGTGCCATTTCAGGCGCTGCGGGCTGGCGTGCCTGCCTATATCAAGGTCGAAGACCTTAAAACTGTCGATGGCTACGAACGCTTCGACGATGACTGGGCTGCCAAGTTCATGCATACAGTAT
>DAOQWI010000168.1:0-7585 GCA_035342015.1 Candidatus Ozemibacteraceae bacterium
CTTTCCAGACCGATATAAAGATCGCAACCCCTCTGCTTGCCGATGTTAAACCCGATTATCTGCGCAAACATTTCTGGGTGCCGATAATTCTCGAAAACGGCGAAACCGCTGTTCTCGTAACTGATCCCACCGAAATCGACCGCATGGATTCTGTTGCGGCTGTTATGCGCGGCAACCGTTACACCCTGCTGATAAGCTCACACGAAGACATTCTCAGATTCATCGACCACTGGGAACTTGGCGGTGCAAGCCAGCAGCCCGGCCGGGCAGCAGCATCCGCAGGCGCCTCGTCTTCTCAGCCGGGCAAGTCTGTTTCCGGAAAAAGCGCGACCGGCGCAAAAGCTTCGCAGACTCAGTCAGGCCGCCAGGTCGACGCCTACGATTCCATGATCGATGGCGATGATGCAGAGACTGACGGCACTATTGTCAGACTTGCCAATCAGATTATCGAAGAAGCTTACACCCATGGCATTTCAGACATTCATATCGAGCCATGCCGCGACAAGGAAACCCTGGTCAGATACCGAAAAGACGGCTCATGCTATACAGCTAAAACCCTGCCTTACAATCAGGGTGCGCCGCTGATTTCGCGTTTCAAGATAATGGCGAACATAGATATTTCGCAGCGACGTATTCCGCAGGACGGCAAAATCAAAACCAATGTACAGGGCCGGATCGTTGAACTGCGCGTCGCCACCATGCCGACCGTCAACGACCAGGAAGACGTCGTGCTGCGCATTCTCGCCAGCGCCGAGCCCTGGCCGCTCGAAAAACTCAACCTGATGAAACCGACGATGAATCAGTTCAAAGCCGCACTTGAAAAGCCATACGGCATGATTCTCGTCGTCGGGCCCACCGGCTCGGGCAAAACCACGACTCTGCACGCCGGCCTCGGCTATCTCAACCACCCGCAGAAAAAAATCTGGACCGCCGAAGACCCGGTCGAAATCACACAGTATGGGCTACGTCAGGTTCAGATCAACAACAAAGCCGGCCTGACCTTTGCTGCCGCCATGCGCTCGTTTCTGCGCGCTAACCCCGACGTCATCATGGTCGGTGAAATGCGCGACATCGAAACCGCCAGTATCGCCATAGAAGCCTCGCTGACCGGCCATCTCGTGCTTTCGACGCTGCACACGAATTCAGCGCCCGAGACGGTCAACCGCCTGCTCGACATGGGCCTCGAACCGATATATTTCGCCGAAGCCCTGATCGGAATCATGGCGCAGCGCCTGGTCAAGTCATTCTGCCCGGCCTGCCGCACCCAGCATACGCCGACTGCCGAAGAAAAGCGCACCATCATTGAAGAATTCGGCCCCGAATTATGGAACCAGCGCATCAAAGTGCCGCTCAACGAATGGGAAAACCATTTTAAAATGTACAAAGCCAATGGCTGCGAAAAATGCAATTACACCGGCTATATCGGCCGCCTTGGCATCTATGAATACCTGCACAATTCAGACGACCTCAAACGCCTGATCCACAATAAAGCCAGAGTTGCCGAGATTCGTCAGAAAGCCATCGAAGAAGGCATGTGGACCCTGAAAATGGACGGCATCACCAAGGTTCTCAAGGGCGAAACTTCGCTGCAGCAGATAATGGCCGCCGCCATGAAGTAATAGAACTGCCCGCCGCCAGTTCTTTAAACTGGCAACGGGCAGTTTCTGCAAACGACGACGCCGTTTACTCGCCGGCGATTGGCTGGTCGAGGTGACCAGCCCTGACAACCTTATATTCACCGGTCTCAGTATTGAGATCGTAAATATTGAAGTTGGTTTTAATATCGAAACCTTCGGTATGAACCGCAAAATTCACTGAGGCCGAACCCTTGACTTCGCAGCTGCGGATGCGGTGAAACACATAACATGGCCAGACCAGCATGGCTGCACCATCATAAGCAAGCTCACCATCGATAACGATGCGATCCGGGGTAACATCGACCTTGAGAACGCGCCCGAATTTCTTTGTGTAGATCTCGACATGGCGCTCACCATGCAGAACCATCAGATTGTCAGCCTGGTAAGGGTGCATGTACCAGGGCCGTTTAACTTCACCAACCGGCCCGGGCGAAACCGCACCGGTAGTATGAATAACCCGGTCAAAGGCGTCAACGCGCGGTAATTCCTTCTTGTCGAGGCAGTCAAAATTCACGCCGGGTGTGCGACGCAGAACCTTCAGCGGGATAATCTTATAAAGGCCTTCTATTTCCTGTGCTACTTTGGTTGCCGGCATTTTATCCTCCAGAAAATTTAATCACATAATTAACCAGAGTATTATAACACACAGAATTAGAGAGCAAACCTAAGCATATTTTTCCTGATAATGTGTCTTTACCCGAATATGCAACGAAATTTCATAAATCAGACAGAGATATGATAAAATCTGCATTAAGGGTTGATGCACCGGCGAAATTCCGGAGCAAGGGTACAAACAAAGAAGCAGCGTAAATGAGCGTTAAAAGGGCAAAAATCAGGTTCCTGCAGCAGGCGGTCAAACAGCTTATTCTGTTTTTTCTGCTGCTGACATTTCTTGGCGCAGCTTTTGCTGATACCGAAGAAATCCAGCTGCTCTCCAATGACGAGAAGGCATGGCTGAAAAAGAATGCGGCACATCTGCAGCTCTGGTTCAACGACAGCTTTCCACCGCTCGAATTTTCAGACAGCAACCAGGAATTCACCGGTCTTGGAGCCGATATCATCAGATCGATCGAGAAAGAAATCGGTTTCAGTTTTCCGCAGGTACTCTGCCACGACTGGAACAGGCATCTGGCAGCACTGCAGACTGGCGAATGTGCAATTGCGCCTACTATTGTCGAAAATGAAGAGCGAGCTCGCTATGCCTACTTTTCTTCTGCCTATGCTCAGGTGCCTGTTGTCATCATTTCAACATTGAATTCTGGCTCAAAAAAAACTCTCAGAGATTTTGCCGGCAAAAAAGTTGCAGCCGTGGCAGGTTATGCCACCGAGGGCTATCTTAAAGACTTCAAAGAGGCAAAGCTTGAGGTAGTAACCGTATCAGACGTCACAGAAGGCCTGCAGGCCGTAGCATTCGGCCAGGTCGATGCTTACATAGAAAATCTCGCGGTCGCTTCATATTACATCAGCCATCACGGAATCTCGAATCTGAAAGTCGTCGGAACCACAGACTTCAACTTCGTTTTCCGTATCGCCGTCAGCAAAAAATACCCTCTGCTTTTTTCTGCCATTCAGAAAGGGCTCGCCAGAATTGCGCCAGAAGAGCTTGCCAAAGCCAGAAAACAATGGATAACGCTGCGCGTCGAGCATGGCATGTCTTCCGAGACCGTTCAACTTCTTAAAATTGCCGGCGTGTTTCTGGTTGTTTTGATTTTCAGTCTGCTGTTGATTTCGATACTGCTGAAACGAAACCTCAACGACAAAATGATCAAGCTTCAGGCCGCGCAAAAAGAGGCTTTAAACAATGAATTCAGATTTCGGTCTCTATTTATGCAGGCACCCCTGCCACTTGTCGAATTAGATTCTGACAACCGGGTCCTCAGTCTCAACAATTCTTTCGAAGAAACTTTTGGATATAGGGTAGAAGATTCACCCACCATCGACGACTGGTGGCCTCAGGCCTACCCTGACCCGGCTGATCGCCAGGACGCCATGGAGCGATGGGCTAAAGCGATTGCGACCAGCGAAAACGGCAGAATAAGGGCCGAAGAGTATGAAGTAACCTGCAAAAATGGAGAGAAAAAAAAGATCATGATCGGCGCCAGTATCATTGGCGACCGCCTGCTGGCGACTTTTTTCAATATCACCGAGAGAATAAAAGCCGAACAGGCGCTGCGTCAGAACGAAGAAAACCTGCGTGTCACTCTCGACGCTCTCAGGGAGGCGGTCATCGCAACTGACATGCGCGGCATTATTTCCCGCATTAACCCCGCAGCAGAGAAACTTACCGGCTGGAAAGCCGATGCCGCAATCGGTAAACCAATATCAGAAATCTATCGCCTGGTCGACCCGCTCAGTCACCTGCCGATTGAAAACCCCGTAAGCCGGTTCATCGACGCTCAAGTCGATTCGGAGCCGACAGGGAATGCCCTGCTGCTTGCCGCTGATCACAAGGAGTATCTGATAAATTCTTCATGTGCGCCAATAAAAAATGACGCACACGAGCTCATCGGCCTGGTTCTCGTTTTTAGAGACATTACCGAAGAGCAGACACTTCAGGAACAGCTGCGACAATCACAGAAAATGGACGCAATCGGGCAACTCGCCGGAGGCATCGCTCACGATTTCAACAACATGCTTGCCGGCATAATCGGCGCGGCCGAGCTATTGCAGACGCTCCCTCAGCAGGAAACAAAAGCTGCCGGTTACATCAGAACAATTATCGAAGCCTCGAACCGGGCCTCATACCTCACCGCAAAGCTGCTGGCCTTTGCCAGAAAACAGCCGGTCCATCTGAGCCCTCTGAACGTGTTGCTGCCACTGCGTGAAGCTGTCGAGCTCTTTCAACGCACGGTCGACAAGCGAATCAAGATCACATTTGAAACCACAGAGGAAAACCTGCCAATTACCGGCGATTTTCCGCAGCTGCAGAGTGCCTTTCTCAACCTGCTGCTTAATTCTTCGCAGGCAATGCCAGAAGGTGGCATCATTTCGATATCAGCACAAAAAATATATCTGGAAAAGCCATTCCTGGCATCATCACAGATTGAAATTGCAGCGGGTCACTATGCCAGGCTCGAAGTTAACGATACTGGTTGTGGCATTCCGGCCAGGCATCTGCCACATATTTTTGAGCCTTTTTTTACCACAAAAGCACCGGGCAAAGGCACAGGGCTTGGCCTGGCTGCAGTCTTTGGCACCATGCAGCAGCATTCCGGAGCAATCGATGTCTGCAGCCAGCCAGGTGCCGGGGCCAGCTTCAGGCTTTTTTTCCCGATCATTACGCAGAAGCAGACTGCCGAAAAAAACAATTCAGGCCATCTGGTGAGCGGCAGCGGCACGGTAATGCTTGTCGACGATGAACCAATGATAAGATTCGTTGCCGGCAATATTCTTTCTGAGCTTGGCTATAAGACCATCGAAGCAGAAAATGGTCTGCAGGCAGCAGAACTCTTCAGAAAACATCATGAATCGGTCAGCCTGGTAGTTCTTGATATGGTAATGCCAGGCATGAATGGCAAAGAATGCTTCTTCGAGCTGAAAAAAATAGACCCGGCAGTTAAGGTTCTTGTTTCTTCCGGCTTTTCCGGAAACGAGGATGTTGAAACCATGAAAGAGGCCGGGGCCAGGTGGTTTATCAGAAAGCCTTTCACCGCGGCCGAACTCAGTCAGGCAATTGCTGAAGCGATTAGAAGCTGAAATCAGTCTTTGAGGGCACCGCTGGTTATTCCCTCGATTATCTGCTTCTGAAAAAGCCAGAATAGAATAATAAGCGGCAAAGAACTTACCGAAGCTCCAGCCATGAGAGCACCCCAGTCGGTTGCGTGCGGCCCCTGCGCAAAATAGGCCAGTGCCACCGGCAGGGTTCTTACAGATGCTGTGTCAGTGAAAATCAACGGAAATATGAACGAATTCCAGTTGACGATAGCGGTGTTGATAATAAGAACGGCAATGGCAGGTCTGCTCAAAGGGGCAACCACATGCCAGACAATCGCAAATTCGCTGGCACCATCAGCCCTGGCAGCGTCTTCAAGATCCGCTGGCAGATTTTCGATGAACTGCTTCATGAGAAAAAGATTGAAACCATCGACGCCAAACGGCAGAATCAGTGCCCAAAGAGAATCATACAGCCCGAACCTGACCATCAGATCCAGCAGAGGCACCATCAGAGTCTGTCTGGGTATCATCAGAGTTGCCAGGATGAGCCAGAAAAGAACTTTTTTGCCAGGAAAACGGTAGCGGGCGAAAGCATACCCTACCAGCAGAGAAAAAAACACATTGGCGATCAGAACAGCGGTCAAAACCACCACGCTGTTCAGCAGAAAACCCGGAAACCCGGCATCGCCGATTATCAGACGGTAAAATTCAAGGGTAAAACTGTCACCGC
Organism: Candidatus Ozemibacteraceae bacterium; assembly: GCA_035342015.1. GTDB lineage: Bacteria > Muiribacteriota > Ozemobacteria > Ozemobacterales > Ozemobacteraceae > Rifleibacterium. The sequence goes on from DAOQWI010000168.1 coordinate 6,022, forward strand.
CGTCAGCCATACCTGGTTCATGCCGCATGAACGAGCGGGCCACCATATACAGCCAAGGGTACAGATAACTCAACCCCAGCGCGGTCAGCAGCGTCAAGGTTCCAGACTGTTTCCAGAAATGCGTTTTCATTGTCGAACCGCCTGCATAGCCCGCATCTGCAATACTGAAAAGACGAGTATGACAACCAGAAGAACAAAAGCCATCGCTGATGCATAACCCATTTCGTGATAACGGAAAGCGGTTTCATACAGGTGATGAACGAGTGTGTCGGTGCTGCCAACCGGGCCACCCCGCGTCAGCGTAAAAATCTCGGCAAATACCTGCCAGTTGCGAATCGTATTAACGGTCAGAATAAAAACAGTCATGTAACGGATCTGCGGCAATGTAATGTGAAAGAATTGCTGCCAGTCAGAAGCGCCGTCAACGTCTGCAGCTTCATAGAGTTCGCCTGGCACAGCCTTCAGGGCAGCAAGATAAAGAACCATATAATAGCCGGTATACACCCAGATATTCATCACAATGATTGCCGGCATTGCCAGCTGACTGTCAACCAGCCACGCCTGTGCCGGGACTCCGACAACAGCCAGTAAACGATTCAGAATTCCGACCGGTGCATACACCGATTTAAAAATAGTGGCAGTAACAACGATCGAAATGATCGATGGAAGAAAAAAGACCGAGCGGAAAAATTGACTGCCACGCTTCAGCGAATTGACCAGCAAAGCCAGTGCAAGCGCCAGAGCCGTAGTGACCGGTGTTGTCGCAACCACAAAAATCAGTGTATTCAGAAAGGCCCTGGCAAAATCCTGGTCACCCAGCAATCTCACATAGTTCTGCAGACCGGCGAATTTGAATAATGCCGGGTGAAAAGCATCGTAACTGCAGAAACTCAAAATTAACGAGAAAACCAGCGGGTAAAGCCAGAAAATCAGAAAGGTCAGGAGCCATGGCGAAAGAAACAACAGGGTTCTCTGCCCCTGTTCGATCGGGCTGGCCTTACCCGCAGATAAAAATCCGCTTATACCTGCCCCGGCAGCCCTATTCATATACAGCAGATAAATAGAGACAATCAGAATCGCCACGGCAAACAGCGAAAACAGAGCCAGAAGCCGCAAACCCTCCGGCTCAGAATGCCTTGAGGTCGCAACCGCATGCCCGCCAGCCGGCAATGCTGAACGGCTATATTCAACTGGCCTGCTGGCAAGTCTTTGCTCAAGCTCGGCATATCTGTCGCTGGCTTCCGCAAGAACTTTATCAGCCGGCGTGCCATACATGCCCTTCTCGACCGCCTCGTTGATTATTTTCTCGATTTCAACCCAGGCCGAAACCACCGGCGGGTGCCGGGCAGTTTTGATCTGCTCGACAAAAACCTGCATTCTCGGGTCAGAGTGAAAAAACTGGTCAGAGTAAGCCTTCTGGTCGGCCGGAAAGCTCACCATCGCCTCACGGGTAATCGGCAGGGTATTTGAAGCGGTCGCCAGAAAACGTATAAAGCGGGCGGCGGCTTCAGGGTTGCGGCAACCTTTAAAAAGTGCGAGAACCTGGCCGCCGAGAAAGGAAGTC
>DAOQWI010000169.1:0-7573 GCA_035342015.1 Candidatus Ozemibacteraceae bacterium
TCTGATCGGCTATCAGAACTGCCCGATGATACTGCATACGGTAGCTTTTCTGATCGTTATCGGCGGGCTGGCGCCGGCAGTTGTCATGATGATTCCGGCCTGGTTTCGAGGTAGAACCCTGCCGGCGGCCGCGCGGCTGGCATTACTGACAACCATAGTTCTGCTCCTTTCCGGCAGCCTGTTTTATCTGGTGTTGGAGTGGGACAACTCGCTCAAGAATCTTTCTATTGCTGACCGTCTGCACAATGCCTGGTTCTAGTCGGTTACTCTGCGCACCGCCGGTTTCAACTCAGTCGCTATCGAAAACGTGCTCGGCCCGACCTTTATCGTTATGTTGTGCATGATGTTCATCGGCGGCAGTCCAGGCGGCACCGCCGGCGGTATCAAAACCACGACGTTCGGCGTATTGATTGCAACTTTCTGGGCCTGAGTGCTTGGCTATGAAGAAGTCGCGATTCAGAACCGCAAGGTGATGCATGAAACTATTTTCAAGGCGATCACTACTGTTGTTGCCGGTATGGGTGTCCTGCTCGCAATTATTCTTATGCTCGAAGTCACCCAGAATGCCGGCTCACGCGACCTCATTTTCGAAGCAACCTCGGCGCTGGGCACAGTCGGGCTTTCGTTCGGCGCAACAAACAAACTGGACAGCATCGGCAAGATCATTATCATGCTGGCAATGTTCGCCGGCCGCATCGGCCCGGTAACGCTTTTTGCCCTGCTCAGCCGCGAGCGTCATTCCAACGCGGCCAATTATCTCGACGCCCGCATAAACTTAACCTGAGGAAGAGAATATGGCTCAACAGATACTTATCATCGGTCTCGGACAGTTCGGCATGTCGCTGGCAGCTACTCTGACCAGCAAAGGCGCCGAAGTTATCGCCGCCGACATCAGAAAAAACATGGTAGAAGAAGCCGCCAGTTTCGTAACCGAAGCACTGGTGCTCGATGCTACCGATGAGGCTGAACTTGCCCGTCTTGAACCGGGCAAAAGAGATGCCACCGTCTGCGCCATCGGTGACGATTCCAAGGAAGCCTCGATTATCTGCACCGCGCTGCTGCGCCAGATGGGCTCGCCCTGCGTCGTCGCCCGCGCCAACAACCCGATGCACCAGCGCATTCTCCAACTGGTAGGCGCTCATCAGATAGTAAATCCCGAGCAGGAGTTTGGAAAACGTTTCGCCAACCGCCTGATTTACCGGCAACTGGTTGCCGATATGCCGCTTGGAGACGGTCTGCACCTTTCTGAGATTACGGTCAAAGACAAAATGATCGGCAAAACCCTGATCGAACTGGCTCTGCCCAAAAAATACGGCATCATGGTCGTCGCCGTCAGAAGAGGCATGCCCAGCAGCGTGTTTCAGCCAACGCCAGACGAGCCTTTGCAGGAAAACGACAATCTAGTACTGGTCTCAAAAGAAGAAGCGATAAAGAAACTCATGGAAGGAAAATAAAATGCGACTGGCACAAGCATTCAGCCTCGCCGCCTGGCTGATCGTCATCATCAACCTGCTCATGGCCTTCGGTGCAATCGGCGTGTTTACCCGCATGACCCCGGCAATCGCAGAGATTATCAGTAATAACGAGCGCTCATTGCAGGCATGCGAAGAAATGTTAACCGCACTGGTCATGGCGGCGCACGATCATGGCGGTAAAAAATCAGAGCATATTCAGCAATTCGCAAAGGCTCTCGAACGCGCAAAAAACAATGTCACCGAGGGTGAAGAGCCGGCGGCACTGGATATCATCTCTTCACATTATGAAGGCGCACTTATCGGCAGCAAACAATCGCTGGAAACAACAACAGCAGCTATTATCACTCTGTCAAAAATCAATCGCGACGCCATGGCCAGCGCCGACAAAAAAGCCCAGCAGCTGGGCCGAGGTGGTGCCTGGGGCATAGTCTTCATGGCAGTCTTCGTTTTCATTTCAGGAATCGTCTTCATTCAGCAGCTCAACAGCAAGCTGCTGCGACCGCTCGAAGAAATCAAAACCGTCCTGCTTGAGCACCAGACCGGCGAAACCCGCCGCCGCTGCGCCGGTGCCAACCTTCCCACCGATATCCGGGGCATCTTCGGCAGCATCAACCGCCTGCTCGACCGCACCAGCCACGACTTCAGCAACGACCGCTGACCGCAGCGCACCAGCGAAACCCGACAATAACAAATGAGTGAGGTATGAAGTGGCAAAGAGAAAAATAGAGCCGATTCGGCCCGGTGAAATTCTGCTCGAAGAATTTTTGAAACCAATGGGAATTTCGCAGTATCGTCTTGCACTGGCGATCGGGGTTCCGGCGCGGCGCGTCAACGAGATTGTACATGGCCTGCGCGGCATAACCGCCGATACCGGGCTTCGGCTGTCGAAATTTTTTGGTCTCTCCGATGGCTTCTGGGTAAATCTGCAAACCAGATATAATCTCGAAGTCGAGAAAGAGCAGATTGCCGAAGCCTTAGAAAAAATCAAACCCTGGGCCACAGCCGCATAAAAACAAGAGATAACGCCAGAAAACCGTCACGCGGCTACAGATTTGGCAAACGTCTTGTCATTGACTTTAAATAGTCTGAAGCGCTCTTCAAATGAGCGAACAACAAAATCAGCCGCAGTATAGAAAAGGGCAATTTAAGCCAGTGAGCGGAGGAAATCGTTTTCGACTTCAGCTTTCCCAACCATAAAAAACAGACACTTGCCCTTACTTCGGGCTGCCCAAAGCTCGCCCAGCGCTTGTTTCTCCCTCGTATCAGCCGTGTCCAACCAGGCTTCGCCTTTGTATTCAACTACAAGAAGCCGGTCGTCGCTGAGTCGGGCGACAAAATCCGGATAGAATTTGTCGGTTGAGGTTTGTAGCCAGAAAGCGTTGCCAGGCTGGCGTTCCAGATTGCGAACCCATGTTTCAACTTTCGGAAAAGAGTCAATAAGCGCTGCACAACGGGCTTCTTCGTCGTTCATGGCTGCCGGAAACTGGTAGTAATGTTTGGAGTATTGGTAAACACCCTCATAAAAACGGCTTGCGGGATAATCGGAAAGAGGAAAAGAAAAAGCAAATGCCGAATCTACTTCCAGTGGACTTTTGAAATCTGGAGACAGCATTAGCTGATAGGCTTTAGTTATGACAGAATGGCGATATTCGTCGATCTTCTGTCTTGCCGCGTCACGAAGGCGATAGCGATTTGCTATCAAAAATTCAAGAGACAACTGTCGGCTCTTCATCAGATACTCGACCAGTCGGTATAAAAACAACCCGGACTGTGCCTGCAGGATGTCAGGATGATCTATCGAACTGTCAAGCCAGGCGGCCAACTCCGAATGGCTCCTGGGGCCACAGATATCGTTGAATGTGAGTTGTTGTCGCAGTTGTTCCAACTGCTGAAGGCGTATCTTTCCGGCTTCATCGAGGTCGATCGATCCGGATTTTGCTTTTGGGTCAGAAGAAAAGTCCTTCTCAGACAAAGCCGGGTCACACTCTGCAAGATTCCATGGAGCTTCTCGAAATTGATCTTCAAACCGCTCGAGAAAAGTTCCTTGCCGATAAGCCAGAACCGGGACAGACAGTCTGACACCGACAGCAGCAGGGTAAACAGGCTGCTTACGTGTTTTGCGAATCAATTTTTCGGCCGCCTGCTTCTCAATCTGAGTTTTTGCCGCTTTCCGAAGCTCGCTCGCTTCTTGATCGGTCAGCGCTCCTCCCTGATAGACTACAGGAGATATTGCCGGCGACGATGTTGTCGTTTTCTTATCTGATGTTAGTCTTTCTTCTGGAGCAGCGGGGTAAAAACGCGACTTCAATTCATCTGGCAAAACCGAAATAACATCGGCAAGAGCGTCAGAGATCTCCTTTTCTATGATTAACTCACCTCTTGGAACCGGCAATGATAAAATATCTGAGGATTCAACCGACGGCAAAAGTGGCTGTGTTGGCATAACAAAGGTTTTTGCTTCGAACTTCTCGAAACCACACTTTTCTACCAGAACATCTGCCAATGATTTAGCTGCTTCTTCGAACTTATCGGAAGCAGAGAAAGCATAGGCATAATTCAACTCTTCCTGAGTCTTTCTCTGGGCGCGCGGCAGCCGCAAAACCCGGCCTAGTATCTGCTCGACAGCTGTAGAGCTTGTCGAATTCGCGACTGTACAGAGAACATAGGCATAAGGGCAATCCCAGCCTTCACGGAGCTTGGAAACAGTCAAAATGAAGCGAATCGGGCAAACTCGTTCCAGAATGTCAGAAGGAAGATCGGACTTCGCACCAGTCGCCTCAGCGATTTGCTCGGCCGGAATATTGAATTCGTCGATAAGCGCCCGGCGGAGAACCTCTACGGTAATAGTGTCTCTATCCTGACTTTTGGCCTGGGCCTGAAAAAGAATAATCGGTCGAATGTATTCGCCGGTAAGGCGTTCTTCTTCGATGGCAACATTTTCTAGCCGCTGCCGACGGTCGAGAGCGGCAGAAACAGCTTCCCGCCATTGCGAACTGATGGTGAGATTGATTGGTAGCTTGACCATCTGCTCTGCCTTAAGCTCAGAAGCTGAAACGTGATAAAGAATGTTGCTTGGATTATTCTCCTGATCTGGGGTTGCCGTGAATTCCAATATGCAGGAAGGAGCGAACCGCGCCAGAGTTTCCATAGCCAACGGGGTTTTTGCGTTATGAGCCTCGTCAACAATTACAAGTGGCCGATGAAGGCGTATAACATTTGCCAGACTGTATACCGGCACTCCGTTTTCACACAGCAGGTTCGCAGAAATATTTGCGGGAATTCCCGAAAAGTGGGGCATAAGACCCCCGTTCTGCCCGTAAATCCGGCGGTCGCTCTGGTCTTGAGCTCTTGGTGATGAAAGAGTAGAAACGATGATAACCGTAGAACCTTCGACCGTACCTCGCGTCATGGCGTGAGCGTCATCCATTCGCAAAACTTCCACGTTACCACCAAATGCCGACTCAAGAGCCTGCCAGTAAGGATGAGAACGAGTCTGAAGGGCAGATATCGTCTGGTCAACAATAGCCGTCGTTGGCGCCAACCAGAGTACCAGACAGCGCTCAATCTGAAGGTATTCCTGAGCGGCGATTCCTACTGCGTGAGCCGCCAGAACCGTCTTTCCTCCTCCGGTTGGCACCCGGACACAAACATAAGGAACCGAGCGAAGCTCGGCGGGCAAATGTTGAGAAAGATAAGGTCTGCCAGTAATCCTTGTAAAAGCCTTGTCACAACCGCACAGAGGGTCGGCAGCACAACGCAGATATTCTCGAAGCCGATTGAGAGACGTTTCCTGATATTGTTTCAATACGAAAGACATTAGGTCACCTTGATATCATAAGGAATCTGGCGAAAGATAATATTTTCTCTTTTCAGGCGGTCTGGCCCAAGACGACAACCTTCGCCAAAAATAACCCGGGGGCCATTGTGAGAAGGGAGTGCAGCCAGCACAGAAGAAGTCAGAACATTCCCTCCATCAACAGAACGATCACCTAGAATCCCGTTGAACAGAAGATAATAAGCTGCGCCTTGATAAAACCCGATGAGAGGAGTTTTTTTGCCGCCCGGCCGGGCAGGCAAAGGCGTGCTGGTCTCGGCAAAAAATACATGATGCGCTAAATCGTCGAACTTCACGCGCTTCTCGATCTTACCAGTTTCATCAAAAAGCGGAGAACCAAGCTCACAATAAGAAAAACCACCATCAAGAGGCGGAAGACCATTTACTCCCACAATTACCCTTTTTATTCTCTCTGAAGTAATGTTGGTCGCAATTTCAGGAAGCATTTCAACGAGAACAAACCGGCGTTTTGAACTAGAGTCCTCTTTATTTAACTGTAAAACCGCATGAGCTGTAGTGCCGCTGCCAGCGAAAGAATCAAGAATAATATCATTTGGACCAGTTACATATTTGATTAATCTCATTATAACTTCATGGTCTTTTGGGTTCGGAAAAACTTTTTTTCCATCAAAAATTTTTCGCAAAAGCTTTACAGACACCTGAGCCTGCTTTTGAATCAAACTTGGCATAACAAGCAACCCAGCTTCAGCGTCGCTTTCGTCTTCGCCAACCGAATCGTCGAATTCTTCCTCTGTCTTGCCGGTTTCTTCTGGAGTCGGCAAAAGATGAGCTTTTCGAAAGGGAGGTTGCTTGTGATCTTCACGAAACACAACAAGGCCAATGTCAATTTGCCTCTGCATCTCGGTTAAACTGGCAAAACCCCATCCTCTTTCAGGGATTTTGCAAGGTTTTCCGGTTTCTGGGTGAATAACCTCATACCGAGGGCCACCACCACCTGGCCAGGAGATATCTCTGTCACGCCAAGGTCCGAAACGATCAACCCATTTGTAGCGACTCAACTTCTTTGCCGGATGATTTTTGGGCAATTCTTTGTACCAAGCCCTTAGATCTTCCTGGATCTTTTCGTAGTTATCACCATACAAATCTTTAAGCTGCTTCCAAAATGCCAGAATTTCCGCTGCCCCTGGCTTTTGTTCGCGCCAGACGGTTTTGTGATCTTTCAAATATTGAAGTGATTTTGCATAAACAAGAAGATATTCATGACCGACAGAAAAAAGCTTTGCATCATTCTTCCTGGTTTTGTCCCAAACCAGCTGTGCTATAAAATTCCGTGGTCCAAAAATCTCATCCAATAACAGTTTCAAATAGTTAGCAGCAAAGTCATCAATGCTGACAATTATTACCCCATCATCAGAAAGAAATTCTTGTAACAAGGATAAGCGCGGATACATCATGCAGAGCCATTTGTCGTGGCGGGTCAGGTCTTCAGCTTCTTTGCCGACGGCTTTGCCGAGCCAGGCTTTCATCTCAGGGCTGTTGACATTATCGTTGTAAACCCAGCCTTCATTGCCGGTGTTGTAAGGCGGATCGATGTATATGCACTTAACCTGACCGGCATAATAGGGCAAAAGCGCCTTGAGAGCCAGAAGGTTATCGGCCTGCACCAGAAGATTGCCGCTATCAGGGTCGCCGCAGGAAAGATCTTCACGCTTTTTAAGAAGGTGAAACGGCACCTGGCGATGATGATTGACTACGGCTTTTTTCCCTATCCAGTCCAGTGTTGGCATTGTGTGACCCTGCTATGTTGATTTGTTTATGCATTTTCGCGCAAAAACGGGAATAATGCAATAATCAATTTAGCAAGCGCAACAGTGCCGTTCGCGTCAGTCCTTTTTTGACTTCTTTTTGCTGCTGTAAGTAGCCCTTGGCGAGCAGACGCGGTTTGATGGGGTAAGAATTTCGGTTATAGCCTTGGCGCTCAGGCCGGTTATCTCGCTGATTTCTGCGCTGGCATGACCGGCACGGGCAAGGTTTTGCACGGTGCGTATCAATTGCTGATCCTTGTCAGCCAGAGCCTTGTCTCTTTCGGCGATGGCGCTGTCTTTCTCGGCGATGATTGCCAGGGCCCGATCGCGTTCTTCGGCAGCCCGCTCGCCGGCGGCAAGTTCTTCGAAAACTTCATCCTCGACGTGCATGATTTCGCGCATTTCTTCGCTTTCGGCAGCCTTACGCAGTCTTCTGATGATTTCCCGATACTTTTCGGGAAATTCGGTTTCGTCAACATTCAGAATATGTTCGCTGC
>DAOQWI010000170.1:0-7570 GCA_035342015.1 Candidatus Ozemibacteraceae bacterium
CGGCATCGAGATAGACGGACTGCCGACTTTCATGATCAACATGCATCATCAGGTCTGCGGTTTTATCAGTCTGAAAATGCACTACAAGGAATCGGCCGAGCTCTATGTGCTTGGCATTCTGCCCGAATACCACCACCAGGGTCTTGGCAGGGCGGCGGTCGAATCGGTGACTGAATATTGCCGCAACCAGGGCATAGAGTATCTGCAGATCAAGACTCTGGGGCCGGCGACCAACTGGCCATCGTATGAAAGCACCCGCCGGTTCTATCTTTCGCTGGGCTTCAGGCCGCTTGAAGAGTTTCAGACGCTGTGGGGGCCGAACTGCCCCTGCCTGCAGATGATCAAAAAAATCTTGTAATCGGGCGCCGGCTGTTCTATGCTGATGCTATAAGCATTTATCAAGGGAGAGAACTTAATGGCAGCCATCAGAGGAAAGATTCAAAAGGGTCTTGGCGAGTCAAAAAACACCGTCAGAGAGCAGATGCCGTTTTTCCGCAGATGTTTTCCTGAAGTTACCGATTGTCGCGAAGGCACAATCAACATTCTGCTCGATAAACCTCTGGTAATTCTTTCGCCCGACTTCACCACCGAACCACTGCCCTGGCACCCGGCTTTCAAGATTGTCAAAGGCGGAGAAGTCTTCAAATTTCTGCGCATCAAACTTACGGTCGATGGCTGCGAACCAGTCAACGCCTGGATTTATAAAGCCCAGTTCTCGCCATACCATGATAACCCGTATTATATCGAAGTTATCGCGCCACAAATCGGCTTTTCAGGCACACCCGACTGCACAGTCGAGGTGCTGAGCAACTGCAGCGAAGGCTTTGTCGTCGTCGGCGCCTCAGAACGCTGCAAAAACCCGTCTGCCTGAGCATGGAACTGACCCGCCTGAGCGAGCGGACTTTATGTGTCTGCGGCCCGGCCAATGTCGGCATTATTGCGCTTGGCAACAGCAAAGTTGCCCTGATCGATTCGGGTATTGACGAAAAATATGCGGCGCGCCTTTTCGAACTGCTTTCAGACTACCGTTTCAAAGTCGAATACATTTTAAATACCCACGCTCACGCTGACCATATCGGTGGCAACGATTTTTTTCGAGAAAAATGCGGCTGCCGGATTCTTGCATCGACGCTTGAAGCCCCGACAATCAGACAGCCATTGATTCAGTCAGCGGTTCTTTTTGCCGGCGCACCGATCAACGATCTGATGAACCGCTTCATCATGGCCAACCCGAGCGAGGTCGAAATTCTCAGCGGCAGCGAACTGAAGCTAGAAGACGTCGAGATAAAGATTCTCGATCTGCCCGGGCACTCGGTCAATCAGAAGGGGTTCCTGGTCGATGGCACCGCCTTCGTTGCCGACACGCTTTTTCCTGATAATTTCTTTCGTAAACAACGCCTGCCGTTTACCTACGACCCGCATGCGCACCTGCAGACTCTTGAAAAACTGCGAAATCTGAGCGCCAGAATCTATGTCGGCGGTCATTTTACGCCAACCGCAAATATTGCGGGCATGATTGCGAGCAACCAGAAACATGTCGAAGAGGCCATGAAGTTCATGCGCGAACTGCTCAAAATACCGCTATCGCAGGAAAGGGTTGTTAAGGCGTTTCTCGACCATTTCGGTCTTAAAAAAATAAGCTGGGAATATTATCTTTACCGGGCCACCGTGAACGGTTACCTTTCGTCGCTTTACCGACGCGGCGAGGTCAAGTTCAGGGTGCTCGACAATCTGGCGGTATGGTATGCGGTTTAAATCTGCGTTTACATTGTCAGGCATCCTGATACTTACCGGCACCGCTATTGGTGCTCAGACGATTTCGCGCTGGCTGCGAATACCTTCCGGGAGAACCCCTCCGACAGTTCTGCGTCATCATCTCGGCGCGCCGCAGTCGCCGGGCTTCAACTTTCAATTCAGCTACGAAAAAACGCCGGTCAAGCCACTGGAACGTCTCATCAACCGGGCAATACCCGAGGCTGCACCTGCCCCGGTCTACAGCGAGGAACTGCCGGGTGCCGGGCATAATGCCATGAAACTCGAAGAGCTCGACCGTGAAGCCCAGGAAGTTCTGGCAAACCCGCCGGCCTCGACCTCATTCACCCATCTTTTTCTGCAGGAGCAGAAAAAAACAGGAAATGCCAGTCTGACTGAGGTCATTGCAAGCACCGGCCCTGATCTGCCGGCAGAAAACATTGCCGGCAGTTCTTCTTTGTCGCTGGCCAGTGGCACAATGCCGGCGTCTGGTACAACAAACACCGGAGCAACCGGTACGACGGTCATAACAGCAACTGGTGCGGCGGTTTTGCCTGCAGCGGTCAAGACAGCATCAGGCACAGTCACGCGCAACTAGCGGTTCAGGCGTTGGCGTTGCGCTTTTTAAAACAGGCCGGGCAATAAACCGGAGTATCTTTGCACGGAACAAAGGTCAGTTTTGTCTCACAGCCACAGTCACTGCAGATCGCCATTCGTCGTTCGCCCGGTGTTTCCCAGATCTGGTCAAGACGGGCATTGATACATGCCTCGCAGAACATCGGCTTGCTGTTATAGCCCTTTTCGACCATAAAACGGCGTTTTTCGCTGACCATATTCTTTTCAAGACCACAGCTGCGGCAAATAAAAGTTGTTGCTTCGGGTAGCATGAAAAGTACTCCATATACGCTTGACGTTTCTATCATTATACACTATCTGAAGCCTTTCAGATAGTGTGTTTGACACAAATAACCGTCTATGTGGCAAAATCTGGCGGCAGAAAGAAAAAATGAAGCTGATTGAGTCGGGTTTTATTTTCTGCTAACATGTACAACGATGTCACAGGCAAAAACATACAAGGTTATTATTCCATACAGTGAGTCGGCGACCCCGCGCAAGAAGTTCAAGATAGAATACACCGTCGAGGCTTCTGACCGCATTACCGCGCTGAAAAAAGCAGAACGCGAATTCGACTCGTATGCAGACTACAACAGTGCCTCGTGGGTGCGTACAATTGAGCGCGAGAGCATCCGCATCTGGAAGCTCATGCCTGACATGCCACAGACACCGCAACACATCGACGAACTGGCGGCACAGCTTTCTTCAGGCGACGAAGATGTTGTCTACAACAGTCTGAAGGCGCTCGGCGACATCGAAGATGCGTCAGCCAGTTCCGGAATCATCGCCCTGTTCAACCACGCCAACCCTGAACTGGTGGCCCTTGCTGTCGAAACCCTCGGGCGCATTGGCGATCCGAGCAATCTTTACGCAATCCGCAATCTCTATCACCCCGACACAAACCCGAGAGTTAAAGCCTGCATCGTTACGGCGGTCAGCCGGCTTGCCCTGCCTGATGACGATATCGTCGGTTTTCTTACCCACGCCCTGCATGAAGATGACGCGCGGGTGCGCGCCAACGCTATCGAGGCAATCGAAAAGCTCGATCTGCCTGACGTAGCCAGACTGCTGCTTCCGATGCTCAAAGATGAAGACAACCGTGTCAGGGCCAATGTCATCAAAGCACTCTGGAACAAAGACGATCAAAGCAAACTGCTCGACGTTCTCAAGGAAATGGCCAGCGACAGCAACCCCTGGATGAAAGCCTCGGCTGTTTTCGTGCTCGACAACGTCAATATCCCGGGCCGTATCGAGCTTCTGGCAGTCATGGCCATGGAAGAACACCCGAAGATCAGGCAGAATGCGAGAGAAGCCCTGTTCAAAATTGACAACCTCGACTGCCTGCCGAACTGGCTCGAAATAATCAGCAGCGATAAAGAGTTCGCCATGGTGGCCGAAAAGGTTATGCGCCAGGGCGACGCAGCCCTGAACCGCCTTCTTGCCTTTAATGGTCACAGCGAATCGAGTCGGAAGTATGCATCGATGTTGCTCGACATGCTTGAGCAGCATGTTTTAAAAACCTCCGGCTGGATTAACTGGCTAAAAACCAAACAAAAACGACTTTTCAGACAAAACTGAAGCGAAAAACAGCGCAGATTCGGCTGCTGATGCAGCTGCCACACTTAATTGATTCGGGGTTGCCAATGTGTTAACATGGCAAACTATTGAAAATATCACCTAAAATTGACTACAGGCACAGGAATATATGAAAGAACAACCTACAAAAATGAAAACTGTGGCACTATATGCCCTGCTGTTGATCCTGCTGCTGACGGCATTCACCAATGTCACCAGCACCCGCAAGGTAGATCGTCTGAACTATTCTGAATTTCTCAGCATCCTGCAGGGAGAAGACCCTGGGCGTAAGATTCTGCGCATCAAAATCAATGAACGCGAAATCACCGGCCGCATTCAGAAGCAGGTAACCCTTGGCTCGAGCAGCGAAGCTCCGACTTCACATTTTCTGACCGTCACTCCCGATGACCCGGGCCTGATGGAAATCATCAGAAAAAGCGGCGTTATTGTCGAAGCCGAACCGCCGGCACAGATGTCGTGGTGGCTGAATCTGCTGATCAACTGGTTTCCATTCATTCTACTGATCGGCGCCTGGCTTTATATCCTGCAGAAGATGCAGGGTGGTGGCGCCAAGGCCCTCAGTTTCGGAAAAAGCCGCGCCCGCATGGTCGACCCGACCGAAAAGCGCGTTCTTTTCAAAGATGTGGCCGGCGTTTCAGAAGCCAAAGAAGACCTTCTTGAAGTTGTCGAATTTCTGCGCGACCCGCGCAAATTCACCGACCTCGGCGCGAAAATTCCGCGCGGCGTTCTACTTTTCGGCCCCCCGGGCACTGGTAAAACCCTGCTTGCAAGAGCGGTAGCCGGTGAAGCGAATGTGCCTTTCTTCAACATCAGCGGCTCTGAATTTGTCGAAATGTTCGTCGGCGTCGGCGCCTCACGCGTCCGCGACCTTTTCGAACAGGCCCGCAAAAATGCCCCCTGCATCATCTTCATGGATGAAATCGACGCAGTCGGCCGCCAGCGCGGCGCCGGTCTCGGCGGTGGCCATGACGAACGCGAACAGACCCTTAACCAGCTGCTCGTCGAAATGGACGGCTTCGACAATACCAAAGGCATCATTCTTGTAGCCGCCACCAACCGACCCGATGTTCTCGACCCGGCCCTGCTGCGACCCGGTCGTTTCGACCGCCGCATCGTTGTCGATCAGCCCGATATCAGAGGCCGCGAAGAAATTCTGCAGATTCACGTCAGAGACAAACCGATCGCCGATGACGTCAACCTTTCGGTACTGGCCCGCCGCACACCAGGCTTTGTCGGTGCCGACCTCGCCAACCTGACGAACGAAGCCGCAATTCTCGCCGCCAGACACGGCCGAAAAATCGTGGTCATGGCTGATTTTGAAGCATCTATCGACAAGGTCATCGCCGGCTCTGAACGCAAAAGCCGCATCATCTCTGAAAAAGAAAAAGAGAATACCGCTTTCCACGAAATGGGACACGCTCTTGTCGCAGCTTTTCTGCCGGGAGCTGATCCGGTTCACAAGATAACCATCATTCCGCGCGGCATGGCGCTGGGCCTGACCATGCAGCTGCCGGTCGAAGACCGCCTGACCGTTTCGCGCTCGCACCTGCAGAATCAGATCTGTATTCTGCTGGGTGGCCGTGTTGCAGAAATGATCGTTTTCAACGAACTGACTTCCGGCGCCAAAAATGATATTGAACGCGCCACCAAAATTGCCCGCAAAATGGTCTGCGAACTGGGCATGAGCGATGAAATCGGCCCACTGCACCTCGGCGACGACAACCAGACTGTTTTCCTCGGCCGCGATTTCAACACCCGCAACGATCTTTCCGATGAAACCGCCCGCAAAGTCGACACCGAAATCAGAAAACTGATAGAAACCGCTCTGAAAAAGGCTAACGAAATACTTACCAGCAACCGGGCTCTGCTCGACAAATGTTCTAAAACCCTGCTCGAACGCGAAACCATCAGCGCCGAGGAATTCAAAGAACTTATAGAAGGTCGCGAATTGCCGCCACTGCCCGCCGTAAAACCGCTTCTCAATGTTATCGAGGCCATCGAAAAGGCTGGCGAAGCCGACAAAAAAGAGACCAAAAGCGCTAACAATAAAAACCCTGAAGGGGAAAACTACATCAAGGACATCTGACCTTTGAATAAACGCAAATTTCTTTTTGTTCTTGGCACCCGACCGGAAGTCATTAAAGTGGCTCCGGTCGTTTTTGCTGCCCGCGAAACCGGGCTGGTCGAGACAGAAATACTGCACACCGGCCAGCATCTGGAACTTGCGGCCGAAATGTTCAGACATTTTCGCCTGCGCCCCGATTTCGACCTTGCGGTCATGCAGCCCGACCAGACACTCTTTCAGCTGACATCGAGAATTACCGAAGGCATCGGCGAGATCGTCAGCCGCAACGATTACGACATGATTTTCGTGCAGGGCGATACCAGCTCGGCATTTATCGGCGCTCTCTGCGGCTTTTACCGCAAGATTCCGGTCGGTCATATCGAGGCCGGCCTGCGCACCCTCGACCGCTACAGCCCCTTCCCCGAAGAGATGAACCGACGCCTGGTGAGCCCACTCGCCAGCCTGCATTTTGCCCCGACCCAACGGGCCGGCGACATGCTGGCAGGGGAGGGGATACCCCGCAACCATATAGCAGTTACAGGCAACACGGTTATCGACGCTCTTCTCTGGAGTCTGCAGCAGGACTACCCGGTTCGCGACGACATCAAAGACATACTGGACATGCCAGGCCGCCTGCTTCTGGTTACCACCCACCGCCGGGAAAACTTCGGCGAACCTCACCGCCAGGTGTTTTCTGCGCTTCTTGAGCTGGTAGAGAGATTCAACGACACCCGCATCCTTTTTCCGATTCATCCGAACCCGAATGTTCGCCGTGAAGCCGCGGCCATGCTGAACAATCACCCGCGCATACATCTGACTTCGCCTCTCGACTACCAGAGTTTTATAAGGGCGATGCAGAAAAGCTGTCTGATTCTTTCAGACTCGGGCGGGGTGCAGGAAGAGGCACCCAGCCTCAATAAACCGGTTCTGGTGCTGCGTGAATCGACTGAACGCCCTGAAGGCCTCGATACCGGAGCCCTGAAACTTGTCGGAACCGACAAAACCCGCATAATCGAAGCCGCCAGCGACCTTCTGACAAGCGAAGACAGCTATCAGGCGATGGCCAACGCGCAAAACCCCTATGGCGACGGCAAAGCCAGCCAGAAGATCATTACCACCGCCCTTGATTACATCGACCGGCAGGGCAAAAACCACAGCTGATCATTCCACATTCAGCCACAGTCATGCATGGGCATTATACAAAACACTGGTGGCGCAGAGATTGCGCCGCCAGTGTTTATGCCAGTTCCAGCCGGTGTATGCTTGTAACAACGTAAAAGATCATCAACTCGAATCCAGTATTGCAATATTGCCACACAGAGCAATCATACCAGAACGCCACGAAGCCCTGATCAAAACAAGATTTCCGCCTATACCCTCCGGAGCAGAAACTTGGGAATGAGGCGATTGATATTCGTCATTCCGGGTTAGACCCGAGGAATCCGGAAGTTTAATGCAATTGCCCTGCAATACCGCATTACTACTGAACCATCCTTTTAAAGCCATCTGACAGGAACCATCAAAACACCGCCCGATCCACCG
>DAOQWI010000171.1:0-7548 GCA_035342015.1 Candidatus Ozemibacteraceae bacterium
CCAGGGCTTTGAAACGCAGCGAACGCGGCGAATTATACCTCGACGCTCATGCTGACTGGTTTGCAGGCATGAATGCGAAGCCCGCCAATGTTCTGAAAGGTCTGGGCTGGCAGTTCGCCCGTGGCGGTACCGACGCTCTCGAAACCCCCACCCTGTGGGAAGTGCCGGAGATAAAAATGGCCGGCGGTCTGGCAGCTCTTAAAATGCTCGGCAACCCAGCTGAAGTGATGCTCGCTGCCAAAGAAAGGTTGTTTGGGGTATGAAATTGACCCTTGAAGAAATAACAAAGGATAATGGTCTGATTGCTGATGGCGACTGGATCGAAACCCGAGATCAAGACCCTGCTGGAAACATTAGATTAATTCAGTTGGCAGATATTGGAGACCGCCAATTTCTCAACAAGTCAAAGAAATTCATAAATGAAGCAACAGCAAGCCGGCTGAATTGCACCTTTTTGCAAGAAGGCGATATTTTGATTGCACGAATGCCAGACCCATTGGGGCGTGCTTGTGTTTTTCCCAAGCTTAACACCCCGGCGATTACAGCGGTTGATATATGCATTGTTCGGCCAAACAAAACTTTGGTTGACCGAGATTGGCTAGTTTTTTGCTTGAATAGTCCTCGAATAAGAAAAGGCATTCAGTTTCATGCACAAGGTGCAACAAGAGCGAGGGTGCCAACTGGAAAACTGAAACAAATTGACCTGGTCTTGCCAAAGTTATCTGACCAACGGCAAATTGCTGCCCAGCTGAAGGCTCAGCTCGCTGAAGTAGACCGCGCCCGTCAGGCGGCACAGGCGCAACTGCGTGAAGCCGTTAACCTTGCTGATGCCATTATCTTTGAAAGCATTCGCAATGGCAAGACGGCTTCGACAAGCCTCGGCGGTGTTTTACAGGAGATCAGCAATGGCGTCGGTGAAAGCTGGGCTGATTATCAGGTTCTGGGTGCGACCCGCGACGGTCTGGCACCGGCCAAAGAACCGCCTGGCAAGAAGCCCCAGCGTTACAAGCCGGTTTTTCCCGGTACTGTTTTTTACAACCCGATGCGTATTTTGATCGGCTCGATTGCTATGGTCGATGATGACGACACCCCGGGCATTACCAGCCCTGATTACGTCGCTCTTAAGGGCAAAAGCGGCCTGGTCGATTCGAGATGGTTTTATTACTGGCTTCGTTCACCGCTCGGCAAACAATGTATTCTCTCTCTGGCCCGTGGTGCGGTTCGCGAGCGCATGCTTTTCAATCGTCTTGCAGAGGGAAAAATTGATTTGCCTTCCTTCAAGACTCAGCAAAAAGCCTCAATGGCCCTCGCCGCAATCAAACCAATGCGACAGGCTATAGAATTTCAGCTCAGAGAAATTGACCTTCTGCCTCAGAAGATTCTGGCGCAGGCATTTGAGATACAATCATGACAAAACCAACAAAGAAAAAACAACCCAAAATAATCGCCACGACCAAGTCGCTATCAGCCTTTGTTAAATCCATCTGCGACATCATGCGCCGGTCGAACTGCGCCAGTGCCCTGCAATATGTGCCAGAACTGACCTGGATTCTCTTTTTGCGCATTCTCGATGCCCAGGAAGAAAAGGCCCGCGAAGCGGCCGAAGGCGTGGGCGTGACTTTTACCCCGGCGCTGAACTGCCCTTATCGCTGGCAGGACTGGGCTGCGCCCTTTTCTGACAAGGCCGATCACACGAAAACCTGTGAAGGCAAACCATGCGGCTGGAAACGCCAGGAGCTGTTCGCCGCCGGTGACGGCAGGTTGTTCGACTTCATCAACAAAGAACTGCTGCCACACCTGCACGGGCTCGATATCGACGCCCGCACCGGGTTGCCGAATCATTCGGCTTCACGCAAACAGCGCATTATCGGACGCATCATGACCGCTGTGGAACGGGTGCGGGTCGACAGTGAGACCAATTTTCGCGACATTCTCGACAAAGTTCACGAAATTCAGATCGATCATATTGACGATACCCATTTTTTCACTCTCTCTCAGGTTTACGAAGATCTGCTGCTGAAGATGGGCGAAAAGAACTCTGACGGCGGTCAGTTTTTTACCCCGCGCGAAGTGATTCGCGCCATGATACACACGGTAGACCCCGAACCCGGCAGAACCGTTTATGACCCGGGCTGCGGCACCGGCGGATTTCTTGCCATAGCTTACGAGCACCTGCACCGCAAACTCGGGCAAAATCTCACCGGCACCGATCTCGACACTCTCAAACATGACACCTTTTTTGGCAGAGAAAAAGAAAATCTTGTTTTTCCCATTGCTCTTGCCAATCTGGTTCTGCATGGTATCGATCAGCCCAACCTCTGGCACGGCAACACCCTGACCGGTCGTGCCACCTATGCGGCATTGTTCGAGAACGCCCCGCGATTTTTCGATTACATCTTCACCAATCCGCCTTTTGGCGGCAAAGAGGGCAAAGATGCGCAGAAAAATTTTTCTTTCGAAACGAGCTCGACGCAGGTTCTGTTTCTCCAGGCTATTTTGCGCGAACTGGCTCCCGGCGGTACCTGTGCCATAGTTCTCGATGAGGGGCTTTTGTTTCGCACCAACGAGAGCGCTTTTGTCGAAACAAAGCGCAAACTTGTCGACGAATGCGATCTATGGGCCATCGTCAGTTTGCCGGGGGGAGTGTTTTCAACCGCCGGCGCAGGAGTTAAGACCAACCTGCTGTTCTTCACCAGAGGCAAAAAGACCGAAAAAATCTGGTATTACGACCTTTCTCAGGTTAAGGTCGGCAAAAAAACGCCGCTTACCCTGGCTCACTTCGGTTTTGGCAGCGACGGTTCGGTTCTTGACGATTCTGAGCTGGCAGCCTGTCTGACAGCAGAGTGGAAGGAAAACGGCGAAAATGCCGGAAAGCCATTTCCGAGCTATGCCAGTTTGCTGCCTGAACGCGGCACCCCTGCGGCTGAAAGCTGCTGCTCATGGACAGTCGATTTTGCCGCCCGTCGGGCGAAGGCGCGTGAGGAAATGCAGCCCTTGCTGACTGATGCGGCGGCAATAAAAGCTGAAATGGTCGATCTTAAAGAACAGCTCAAGCAGCTGAAGCGAGAAAAATGCGACCCCAAAAAGCTGATCTCAATTGAAAGTGCAATACTTGAAAAAGAGAAAGCCGTCAAAGAGCTGGAAAATCGAGTCTCTGCAATCGATGCGGCTGTGTTCGATCTTAAGGCGGTCAATCCCAATGCTGTTGCCATAGTCGATGAACGTACCCCACAGCAGGTTATAGACAGCATCGAGAAGCAGGGCGAGGTAATTTCAGAAGCCCTGTCCAGACTTAAAACCATGTTGGCTGGAGACTGAGAAAAATGCTTAAAGAATTGAGAATAAAAAACTTCAAGGGCTGGAAAGATACCGGCACAATCCGCATGGCGCCTATTTCACTGTTTTTCGGTGCCAACAGTTCTGGGAAATCAAGCATCGGCCACTTTCTGATGATGCTTAAACAGACAGTTGAATCGCCCGACAGAAAGGCGGTTTTTTACCCTGGCGGCAAGAACACTGCGGTTCAGCTTGGTTCTTATAAGGAAATAGTGTTTCACCGTGACCCGAAAAACAAGATCAGCTTCGATTACTGCTGGGAATTAGCGGAAACCCTGAAAGTTAAAGATCCAATTTCTGACATGATTTTTTCGGGTAACGCTCTTGCATTTCAAGCTGAAGTTGGATTGGATAAAAAGGATCAGCAGACTCTTATTCTTGATCGGCTCAATTACGAAATGCTCGAAAATGATGAGAAGAGCCTGGCGATTGGAATGAGACGCAAATCAGAGAATCGTCTTGATTATATCGTTGAATCTGTCAGATACAAGTTGAAGCGCAAACAGGGCAGGGCATGGTATCCTGCTGCCACAGTGCGCTTTTATGGCTTTCCTGATGAAGTCGTCGCTTACCATCAAAATGCTGATTTCGTTCAAGAGCTGAATTTGAGCCATGAAAAGCTGTTTGGATCGATCTGCTATCTCGGACCACTGCGCACCAAGGCTGAGCGTCTGTATTCCTGGGCTGGCAACGAACCGGAAAGTGTCGGATACTCGGGCGAAAGCACGGTCGCGGCGATTCTGGCAGCGAGAAAACGAAAAATCAGTTTAGGTTATAAAAAAACGGCGAAGCCTTTTGAGGAAATCATTGCTCTCAAACTCCAGGAAATGGGGTTGATCGAAAAATTCAAGGTGAACCCGATATCAGAACAGCGCCAGGAATACGAGGTAAAGCTTTGCACCAGAGGCTCTAAAGACTGGGTCGATCTGCCCGATGTCGGTTTCGGAATTTCACAGGTTCTACCTGTATTGGTACAATGTTTCTATGCTCCGGCAAATTCTATTATTATCATGGAACAGCCTGAAATACATCTGCACCCGGGGGCGCAATCAGCCCTGGCAGATGTGATGATCGATGTGATCAATTCGAGAGAAAACGGTGTCAGCAGAAATATTCAGCTGGTTATCGAAACCCATTCAGAACATTTTCTCAGGCGTTTACAGCGAAGAATTGCCGAAGATTTTATTTCTCAGAATAAAGTTTCGGCTTATTTTGCCAATGTAGACAAGACCCCCGCAACTCTGGAACCGCTGCAGATAGATCTTTTTGGCAACATTCAGAACTGGCCTGAAAACTTTTTCGGCGACGAAATGGGCGACATTACCGGGCAGGCCAGGGCGGCAATGAAAAGAAGAATGCAGAATGAAAAATCGGAGACCGGCGAATGACACTTCCCTTAAAATGTCTGGTGGACACAAACGTGCCCAAAACGGCTAATCTAGCTACTCAATCAGACAAGCATTCTGACGTATCAGACGAATGTATAATGACATGCGTCGATGCGATCGATCATGTTGTAAGGCAACGCGGTCTGATCATCGATGCCGGTGATGAAATATTTGATGAATACCGGCAACAATTATCAATGAAAGGTCAGCCGGGTATCGGTGATCGTTTCATGAAGTGGGTTCACGATCATCGCTGGAATTTAGATGCGTCACAACGGGTCATTATCACCAGAAAAGGCGACACATACGCTGAATTTCCAGACCATGAAGGACTGCGTGACTTTGATGTTTCAGACCGCAAGTTTATTGCTGTGGCCAATGCCCACCCTGACAAACCGACGATTTTGCAGGCTACCGACAGCAAGTGGTGGGGCTGGAAAAAGGCTCTTGCCGAGGTTGGTGTAACTGTCGAGTTTCTTTGTCCTAAGTATGTTAAGGCAAAGTATGCCGAAAAAATGAAAAAGTGAGAGAGACATTTTTCAAATTTCCGTCAACGCCTCATCTGGCAGTCTTGCCCGGTGTTGACGTCAGAAGCGACAAGGTTTTCTCAGAGTATGAGCGCAGTGAATTTTTACAATATGTGGTCACTGTTGAAGAAAAAATCGACGGGGCTAATCTGGGTATTTCTTTTGATGCGAGTGGAAATTTAAAAGCCCAGAATCGAGGGTCTTTGTTGAATCTACCAGGTTCCGGCCAATGGAAGAAACTTGCCGGATGGCTGGCAGAACGCACTGATATACTTTTTGAGCATTTATCGGATCGTTACGTTCTTTTTGGCGAATGGTGCTATGCCCGACACTCAATTTTTTACAACCGCTTGCCGGACTGGTTTTTAGCCTTTGATTTTTATGACCGGCAATCCCGTCGTTTTCTTTCAACCGCAAGAAGAGATCACATGATAGAAAAGATGCGTATCGACAAGGTGCCGCATCTTGCAACCGGGCAGTTTTCATTCTCTCAGATCGAAAAATTCCTTGCAGAATCCAGACTCACTGATCAGCCCGCAGAAGGCATTTATCTGAGAATAGACAGTAACGACTGGCTTGAAAAAAGAGCAAAGCTTGTCCGCCCGGAATTTATTCAGGCTGTTGAAGAGCATTGGTCGCGCTCATCCATCTTACCGAATTGCATCAATCCATAGGCCTTTGATCGTAATTTTTTCGTGCGAACCATTATTCAATCTGGTTGTAAGGCCTTTTTTCGTATAACTGATGCTGTCCGGTAAATCGTTGGTCGTTGTTGTTTTCAATTTTCAATCTGGCCGGCGGGAATGATGGCCATTACGTTGTCGAGCAGTCGCAGTTCTTTGAGAAGCGTCGGGTCGCCAATCGCTTCTGCCTCATAACTTAAATGCCTTCTAAATACGCTCAGCGCATCGTTTGCCGCAGCTGAAACCTGCAGTTTACGGCCGGGGCGTTCCCAGTATGACCAGCCAGATTCGTCGGCATCTGTATCTTTGGCCGCCGCCACTCTGATGCCGTGCCGGCCGGTTGAGGTTTCTTTAAGCAGATCGACATATCGGGCCAGCAGTATGCCTTTTCTGATGCCATTGTCGTCGTAAAAGTCTCCGGACTGGGCTTGCAGAATGATTTTTTCCTGGGCATCATGAATGGTGCCGCTGCGGTCTTCGTAACTGAGCGTCAGGGTCAGCCAGGTGTCGACCATTGGCCGATCGAGCTGCAGCAGAATGATGCCGCCCCTTGTTCCGTCTGAATTTGTGGGCGCAGGAAACAGTGTGCTGACATGCATGATGCGCCCGGTTGCCAGATCGGCCTCGGGCGAGCCGATAACCTTGAGAATTCTGCATTCTGGCGCCTGCACCTGCAGCGCCAGGTCGAAAACCATCGGGTTAACCATGCAGTCGAACTCGTCGGCAAGCCGTTTTCGGAATTCTGCGGGCGAATGCACTGAAAAATAGTTGGCGCCCCGCACCTGCGAAATCGACTGTACCATCTGCGAGTTAAAATCAATGCCCATGCCGATGAAGGTCAGGTAAACCCGGTTTCGCGCCATTTCGCGCGTCATATCGAGCAGCCCGGATTCACTCGTGTCGTCTGTATTCGGCATCGCGTCGGTCATGAAAATGATGCGGTTCTCGTATTCATCAGGATTACACAGGGAAAAGGGCGCGAGCATGCTTCTGCCGAGTTCCAGCCCTTCTTCCATGCTCGTGGCACCGGTGGGTTCGAGCGCAAGAATATGCCCCTTCAGAGCTTCCATGTCGGTGCTTCGCACTGTGCTGACAGGCTTGGCCAGATGGCTGCGATGGTTGAACAGAGCGATACCGATGCGATCATCCGGTCGCAGGTGCTCGAACATGGCGATCATTGACCGGCATGCCGATTGAAGTTTGGTTATTTTCGCCGACTCAGCGTTCATGTCGGGCCGCCGGCGATAGCTTTCGTAATAATACTGGTTGAAAGGGCTGCTCATCGAGCCCGAAATGTCGAGAACGACAACCAGATTCAGCTTTTTGCGGGCCGCGGCGACGCGGTCTAATTGTGAACTCAGACCAACCGCAAGAAAGTGTTCGGTTTCGCCGGTCAGCGGGTTGCGGCTGCTGGCTGCCGACCAGGTTGGCGCAAACAGCTTCGGAGAACTCTCTGAAGACACTGCAGCATTTTTCCCCGTGTCGAAATGGTAATCGTAGAAAAGCCCTTCATAAGTGATGTCAGATGGTTTAGGCAGATAGCCAGCCATAATATTGGCCCGGAAATTATTGATGTTTTTGGCGCCGCCAGCCGAGAAACCGAAGTCGCGCGCT
>DAOQWI010000172.1:0-7303 GCA_035342015.1 Candidatus Ozemibacteraceae bacterium
CCTGACCTGCCGAAAGCAGCGTCTAGAGTTAATTAAGTTTGCGTTTACCCTGGGCAAATCGACCAGCCTGAATTGCGGGGTGTTATATAAGAACAGTTATTTTTGCTCTTCTGGTTTCTCTGGGGGCGTCTGGCCGCATTTGCCGCAGCCTTTAGACCGCAGACAGACTTCGCATCTTGCATCACTGCACCAGAGACAGTTGAAGCAGTCTTTGCACGGGTGCTTTTTCAACAGGCTTTCAGGTGGCCGGAAGGCGTTGAGTCGCTTGTATACATCAACTTTTTCTTCTTTAATTGCGGGCACGGCCTTCTGGTTTTTGTCTTCATCGGCGTCGGGTTTATTTTCTGTGGTCATTGCGGCCTCCATATCCATGAGATAAAGATGTTCTTTCTACCGCACAAACTCAAGCGAAATTTTGCCAGCGCGAAAATACCGGGTAAAATTAACGCTGACAGTTGCAGAAGGCAAATAAGTTCCCTGGTGTCGGGCAGGGCTTTTTTGGTTGACTTGCGGCTGTTGGTCGCTTAAAATCAGGCACCATGATTAATTTAGCCAATGTAAAAGTCGCATATTCAAATCGTGTCCTTTTTCAGAATGCCAACTTCCTTGTTCGTCCCGGCGACAAGATCGGTCTGGTAGGCCCGAACGGTGCCGGTAAAACTACGGTTTTCCGGTTGATAATGGGGCACGAAAAGCCCGATGAGGGCGAAGTCAACATCAATGCCGGCCTGGTTCTCGGGTATTTTTCGCAGGATGTCGGCGAAATGTCAGGCCGTTCGGCTCTGGCAGAAGTTCTTGCCGGTGCCGGCAAGGTTTATGAAATCGGCCGGAAACTGCACGATCTTGAACACCAGATGGCCGAGCCCGATTTCTGTGGCGATGACAATTTTATGGAACGCTACGGCAAACTCCAGGAAGAATTCATTCATCTGAACGGCTACGAAAAGGAAAGCGAAGCTCAGACGATTCTCAATGGTCTGGGCATTGGCCCCGACCGCTGGGATCACCCGGTAGAAACTTTTTCGGGCGGCTGGAAAATGCGCATCGCGCTGGCGCGCATTCTGCTCCTCAACCCTGATGTTCTTCTCATCGACGAACCAACCAACCATCTCGATATCGAATCGATTCTCTGGCTTGAAACCTGGCTGAAGGAATTCAAGGGCTCGATCGTCATGACCAGCCACGACCGTGAATTCATGACGCGGATCTGCTCTAGAACTATTGAGGTGGCGGCTGAAACCATAACTACCTACAGTGGCGATTACGAATTTTATCTGCGCGAACGGGTGATCAGGCGTGAACAGCTTTTGTCGGCCCAGCGCCGCCAGCAGGCGATGCTGGCCAAAGAAGAGGAATTTATCGCCCGTTTTGCCGCCAGAGCATCGCATGCTGCCCAGGTGCAGTCGCGCGTTAAGACGATTGAGAAAATTGAGCGCATAGTTGTACCGCCTGATCCAAAGGTCATTAAATTTCGTTTTCCGCCGGTCAAAAGAAGTGGCGATATCGTAGTCGAACTCAATGACCTGGCAAAGCAGTGGCCACTGCATGATGGCCGGATGCTGCCGGTTTTTTCAGGAGTTACCGGCAAAGTGTTGCGCACCAACAAGATTGCGGTTACCGGTATCAATGGTGCCGGTAAATCGACGCTGTTAAAGATTATCAGCGGTATGACCGAGCCGACTGCAGGTGTGTGCACCCTGGGGGCAAGCGTGCAGGTTGGCTATTTCAGCCAGTATTCATGCGATGTTCTCAGACCCGAGCGCACCATCTTCGAAGAGTTGCAGGAACGGCTGCCGATGGCTAATGCCGGTACAATCAAGAACCTGCTTGGCGCTTTTCTTTTCTCTGGTGATGACAGCGAGAAAAAGGTTTCGATTCTTTCGGGCGGCGAAAAGAGCCGGGTAATGCTTGCCTGTCTGCTGGCGCAACCGGTAAATTTTCTGATCCTCGACGAACCGACGAACCATCTCGATATCACCAGTCGTGAAGTACTGCTCGAGGCACTGCAGGAATTCGAGGGCACGGTAATGATTGTCAGCCATGACCGTTATTTCCTTAAACACCTGGTAAACCGCGTTTTTGAAGTTGATCACGGTGCATTGAGAATTTATGACGGAGATTATGATTATTATGTGCAGAAATCGGCAGAGCTGCATGGTCGGCCGATAAACTGACTTAGAGGCTAAATACAGAAGGGGCAGAACCACAATGGTTCTGCCCCTTCGTGTTCAAGTCGATTATCAGGCCATGGTCAGTGAGTAGATGACCCCGAGCGTGCCGATTACTGCCAGGACAAGAACCGGTATTCTCGGCATTTCGCCGTCTTTTTCCATGGCAGCGCCAAATATGCCGAATACCAGCGGGTGTACCAGGAATGGCATCGCAAAGATGAACGGAATCAGGCTGGCGGCAGTTTCGCCGAACATGCCGCCCTGAGTGGCAGCAAACAGACCGAAGTGAGAAATGGCGGAAGATTTGGCCATCGCCGAATTTGAAATGTCGAGGCCACCGAGATAGAGAATGAAGAAGCCGCCAAATACAGCTACCAGCTGCCAGCCGAATGAAAACTGCATCAGACCTTTGACTTCTTCGGCCTCTTTGCCTTCGGCTTTTCTCAAAGTTTTTAGAGACCAGACGGTCAGCGCCACTCCGATTGCTGATATAATCATTGCTGCCGGCACCATGAGTTTGCCCTGCTGCACGCTCATGGCCAGAATAGTGAATACGAAGATATGACCAAAGAAAGGCACGTTGATCATGATCGGGGCTCTGGCAGCAGCTTCGGTGCCAAGGTCGCCGGCGGTGCAGGCGCCGGTCAAACCGGCGTGTGAAAGCGATCCGGCCATGCCGGGTGCGAGGTTGCGGACATTGTTGGCATTGCCAAGGAAAATCAGCAGTGCCAGACCGCCGAACATCCAGAAAACCTGACCAAAAAAGCCATAGGCCATGACTGCGGTCATGCCCTGAATCTTGAAAGCTTCAACGATGCGTGAACCGCCGATCATGAAATTGGCGGCAAGGACCACTGGAATCCCGGCGAATAGAAGAGAGCGGCCGGTTGGCCCCATTATCCATTTTGAAAACATCATGCCCAGACCAGAAGAGATGAGCATGGCGAAGAAAATCTGCGGCAGAGCAATGGTTGGTTTGATGGTGTTGGCGATGAAGCCTGAAAGCAGCAGGATTCCAACAATCAGAAGAATTTCTAAAATCCCCTTCCGGATATAGGCGCCTTTCTCTTTTATTGTTGCCTTGTTGTCAATGAGGATCACCGCGCCGCAAAGGCCTACATAAGCGATAAGTGGGTAAAAATGCCCGATCGGGTCTGAGGCAGGGCTTCCTGAGAGAAGCTTGAGAACGCCTTCGATGCCGATCAGAATGAAAAAAGCACGAATGATGAAGTAAAGCTGAGTTCTTTTGGTTCCAAGCAGTGTTTCTTCGCTTGAATAGACAACGATTTCGTCAAGCTCGAGGTGCTCGCCTTTGATGATTTTTTTCAGTTCCTGACCGCCGACGAAGAACGAAACCACCAGAGCAACGATGGTGACGCGACTGATCAATGCCACCAGCGGGAATTCTGGGAGGCCGGGGGTGCCAATTTCACTCTTGACAAGTGCATAGCCCATTCCGAGGCCGAACAGTACGATGATCAGAATCGGCGAATAGCGGCTGCCGGCCACTACGGTTCGTGAAATCAGTACGATCGGAATGATCAGAAAAAGCGTCATCCAGAAATGGTTTAGAAACTGAAGCTTGGCAATCTGTTCTACTACCTGTTCCACCAGCAATACTCCCTGTACATTAAATTTGTTACCCGCAGCAAAAGCGCACCGCAGGTACATAGTTCCAGACTCTTGTGTGAACCGTTATCGTTAAGAAGCTTTTCGAGACTTTCTGCCGGTCTGACAAACGTGTCTTATGTTGAATTGGCTGTCAGACCAACGGCTGCAAAACCTGATTAAAAACCTGTTTTTATGCCGGGCTGAAGAAGCTCTCGATGAAGACGGCCCGGAGAATCAGAATAAGCAGTTGAAGATATTTTAATATATTCAGCAAAATCTTGCAACTGTCGGCGAAAAAATTCTAATTGCTCAAAAAATCTTCGATTTGCTTGGAATTGGATATGAATGTTAATTGGCATTGGCCAGAAAGTTGCCTCTTCAGCCGCCCGTTATGTCTGGCCTCAGAAGGGCTTCAAATCTTGCAAACCAGTCTTCCAGATCAGGATTTCTGGTTCGACCTTCTTTTACCGCTCTGATGTAGCAGAACCGTGCATAATCAACCGCGTTCAAAAGATTCTCAGGAAAAGACTCGTGGTCGACTGTATTTGTGGCTGCGGATATTTCTTTGTTTAAATCAGGCAATGTCGACTGCGGAGAATCAGATGTCTGAAATTTATTCTGACCATCAGAGATGACTGCTGACGGGGCTTTTACTCCGGCCTGGCTGGCGGGAACCGCACTGCCGTGCTCATCTGCCTGGGGATCTGTGCTGCCGCCAATGAATTCGGCGGCCATGGCTGCCATTTCATCGCCGATGTTGGTAGAATCGACAAGCGAATAGACGGTTATCGGTTCATCGCGACCTTTGACCTGTTTTGGCCCGAGATTTTCGAGCGGCAGGCGCCCTTCGAGGCGCTGCATGGTCATTTCGGTGATAAAAATACGGCCGGGTTTAGCCAGCGATTCCATGCGGGCGGCCATGTTGACTGCGTCACCGAACACGTCTTCATTTTTAACAAAGACCGTGCCGGTGTTGATGCCGATTCTGATAAATATTTTCTCGTTGCTTTTGCCGTTGAATTCAAAAAGTCGACGCTGCATTTCCTGGGCGGCGCTGCAGGCCTTGAAGGGGTCATCGAAGCGCACCATCAGGGCGTCACCGATTTTTTTGATCAGAACTCCCTCGTTTTCCTTGATAACCGGCATCAACAGTTTGTCGTGTACCGCCAGCAATGTCATGGTGTCGAGCAGCATTTTTTGCGATGCCTGACTCGAAAAGCCCACAATATCAGTAAACATGACGGTTTTTTCGAAGGTGAATTTTTTCAGCAGCTGCTCGTCGAAACGGTCACCCTTCGACCCGTCAGAAAATCGCCGGGCCAGCAGCAACTCTATGTTTGCATCCGAGAATTTTTCCAGTTCCATTTTCTGCAGCCGTGATTTGCGGAAAAGATATTCGCTGCTTTTGATGGCGCGGGCCTTGAACAGCATGTCGAGCTTTTTCATTTCTTTTTCGAAGTCGCGCTCGATGAATTCTTCAGAGGCTTCAATGGCTTCAACGCTGCGCTGACGCAGAAATGTATGGGCTTCATCGGCGTCATCAGGTGACATCATGGGTATCTTGATGAAGTCCTGATGTGTTTCAATTTCGATGCTGGCGAGGATTCCGTCTTTAGCAAGGTTTACACCGGCGATGTTCTGCAGGTTGAAAACCCTGACGCAGGCCTGTGAAGTGCCGATCTCGTCTCTCAGA
This sequence comes from Candidatus Ozemibacteraceae bacterium, assembly GCA_035342015.1. Classification (GTDB taxonomy): domain Bacteria; phylum Muiribacteriota; class Ozemobacteria; order Ozemobacterales; family Ozemobacteraceae; genus Rifleibacterium. Next base: position 5,476 of record DAOQWI010000172.1, read on the forward strand.
AAGAGAATGCAGCGTTTACCGGTAGCGAGAGCAAGCATGTAGGCCGGCCGGTTCAGCATGCCGAACATGACGCCAAGTGACGGGTCGATCTGCGCAGGGTTCTGCAGGCGTGTCAGATTGACTACCATCGTTGCTGCGTTGCTTTCGAGCGAGCGAGCGCATTCTTTGAATGGTTGCAGCGTTTCGGTGTAAAGGCACAGCCAGCATTTTTCGATGTTTTCACCAGGGTTGAGAAGCGATTGAATTATCTGCTGCGTGTCTTCGCGCAGAGTATTGAGAAGCTTGACCGACTGGGGGAAAGGGCCGTCCCATTCCTGCAGGGTTTCGAATCTTTTCTGCCGCCGCGAGAGATTTTGCGCCATCTGCTGGCGTTCGGGCGGGTTTTCGATCTCGGCCAGCTCGGGGCCATAACCAATATTCTGTCGCAGAAAATCAGCTATTTTTTCGCTCGTCTGCGGATCTGACGGCTTGCCGAAATCCTGAAACCAGCTTTGTGAAGAGAAATTTGCGTAAGCCATTTTGGCGGCCATGGCAACCTGAACATCTTCGTTGAGCATTGCGTGGAGCACCAGATAATAATCGACCTGGCTGGTGCTCTCGGTCTTTTTAATATTCATCAGCGCGTTGATTTTATTCTGGCGCGTCATTGCGTCAAAGCTTGAAAACTTCGTGCTCACAAAGGCTCTCCTGATCGGTTGGCTTGACCGGCTTTCTGTATCATGTCTAAATTTTTTGGTTCCGGTCAGAGTCTATGTTACCATGGCAATGTACCTGTGAAAACGAAAACATAAAAAATAAAAACTGAAAATCTGGTGAGAACAATGAAGGTTTTTGCAACTTTTCTCGCTCTGCTGCTGGGTTTGTCTCTGCCCAATGTCGCTCCTGCCGCTGCTGCGAAAAAAACGGGCAACAATAGTGCCACAAAAACAGTCGAAAAGGCTGCAAATACATCTTCCGGCAAGTCGAATGCTTCAAAACCGGGCGAAAAAAAGCCGGGCATTAATGACTCACTCTGGCTTGAGGCTTTGGCAGCTCACGAATCTGGAAATGCATCTGAGGCGACCCGACTTCTAAGGCTGTGTCGACTGGCCGGCGTCAATATCGATGAGGTCGAAAACCTTCTCAAGGCCTATATCGGCAAAGAAATCTCGACCATAACCAATGGTCGCGGATTTTCACAGCTGAGCGAAAAAGAGTTGCGTGACTTTCTGGCGCTGCAGAATGAGATATGCTCGTTCAGGTCTTCGTCAGCCGATGACTGGCGACAGCTGATCGAAGTGGCGCGTGCATTCAAAGGTAATCAGCAGTTTGTCGTTGCCGGTGAAGCCCTGCTTGACCGCATTAATGCCGGTATGCCGATAAAACCTGACGAACAGTGGATTAAGACTTTTAAAGATCTCGAAAAAATGATGAGTTCGAACACGCAGGTTCTCTACCGGCTGCAGCTGTTTCGTATTCTTGCGGGCATCGACGTGACAGCGGCAGAATACCGGCCGCAGGTCGAAAATATGACGATTCTTGCCCGGGCGAATGCCGCCAGGATTATCGGCAAGGCCGATGTAGCAATGGCTCTGGGAGACCTCGAAGCTGCCGCCGGGCTTCTCGAAAAGGTGCGGGAATTCGATGCGCAATATCCTGATCTTGAACGTGCTTTTCAACGACTGAAACGGGCCGGCGAAATTCAGCGCCTGACGGGCCTTGTTACGACTGCAATGCGCGACAGGCTTTATCTTGAAGCAAAAAGACTTTGCGGCGAAATTCAGAAAATTGACAAGAATAATGCTTTTGCCCGCACTACCATTCAGCAGATCGACGAAATTTCGAGCCG
>DAOQWI010000173.1:0-7249 GCA_035342015.1 Candidatus Ozemibacteraceae bacterium
CCCCCGCAAAAAATTGAAGAGCTTCTGCCGCCCCCGGTACCACCTCAGGACTCTTATTAATATCTCGCGGCTGTCGCAGTCTTCAGCATGATTCAACAGGCCGGCAGTCAGGCAGCCGGAAACGATAAATCACGGTCGGGCAACTCGCATTACGGCGGGGATGCTCTTTTTAGACTTGATTTAAATTATGGATTGCACCGCATTATTTTTGTGATTTTTTAAGTGTTTTGTGCTATAAATATAGACATAGAAATAAACAGGATACTTTTTTGATCTGACCTCATTTTCTGTAGTGTTGCTTCCGCTTTTGCTCTGCTTTTTAGAGCAAAGTTGTGCGGATGGTTCTTTATTAAGAGAAAAAATGGAGCAGTTGAGATGAATGAGAACGGCAAAAAACGTTCTGCTGGTAATACCAGCGACAGCGGAAGAATCCGGATTATCGAGGAAATAGTAGAAGGATTCTGGGATTGCCCGAACTGCAATGCGAAAAATCGTGGTTCAGCCCAGCAGTGCGAGAGCTGCGGTGCAATCCGCAGCGAAAATGTAAAATTTTATGTCGATGAAGATTCGAAGGTTATAAACGACGAAGCTGAGCTGGCAAAGGCCGAAGCTGGCCCAGACTGGGTCTGTCCGTTCTGCAGTAACATGAGCCCCTCTTCTTCAACAAAATGCACCGGTTGCGGCTCAGACCGCTCTGATGGCAAAAATCGGGCTACTCGCGAACTGGCTGCTGGTGAAACCGGCAAAGACGAGAAAAAAACACAGAAGCCTGCTGAACCGCCAAAACCGGCGCCGCTTTGGTTGAAGGCCGGTTGTGGCATTTTTGCCTTGCTGTTCGTCATTCTCATGGCCTTGAGCTGCCACGAGAAAGCGGCAAAGATTGAGATTACCGCCAATCAGTGGGTGCGCCAGATCGAACGGGCTGAATACAAAACCGTTCGTGAAAATGCCTGGGCCAACGAAGTGCCGGCCGGCGCCCGTAAGTTCTCGAGTGAGCGGCAGGTCCGCTCTCACAAAGAGATTCCAGATGGTTTCGAAGAAGTTAACGAAGAATACACTGAAAAGGTTAAGATTGGCGAAAAGCAGGTCGAAGACGGAAAAGTCGACCTTGGTAACGGCCGCTTTAAGGTCAAATACAAAGTTGTACCTGAGTATCGCGAAGAAAAGAAAACACGGCGCGTCAAACGTCAGAAGTTCCGCAAAGAGCCGATCTATGACGAAATGGTCTACTATGACATCGAGCGCTGGGTCCCATTTGCCACCATCGAGCTGAAAGGTACTACCGATGAGCCGCGCTGGCCAGATTCAGGCGTCAGCAATAATGTGCCGCCACAGGTTGGCGATCTGACCGAAAAGGCCAGAATTGAAAACTATATTGTGAAGGCGAAAAAAGATGGTTCACCCGAAGAAATCGAGATCAAAAAGCTGCGTGACAAGCCATTGACACACGAGCAGTTCATGAAGCTGCGGGTCGGCACCAAATGGGAAGCCATCTTCAGCGGCCTCGGTGACCTGCGTGACATCAAGTTTCAATGATTGTCTGACACAGACAGACTTGTCTGAAGTATTCGAAAAGCCCTCGGATTAAGCAAAAAAACCGCCCGGAATTCTTACCGGGCGGTTTTTTTGCCTATTGATTGCTGCATTATTCAAGACCGTCAGACAGGCGGTTCAGTATGCTGCGCAAAAACGGGTCGCTGATGACCTTTTTTTCGCTGATCTTGAGCCTGGAACTGAAATCTGCAAGAAGTTTCATGTAAAGCTCGCGGCTTCCCGGTGCCGCAATTTGTGCTTCTTTAAAAAGGGTGGCAAAAGCATTTTGAATACTTCTGGCAAAGTATTTGTTGATCAATATTATCCAGGCACCACACAAGAGCATGCCGGCCGTTAAACTGGTCAGTAAAAAATATGACCAGCTTTCAGAAAACAGCAGGCCGCCCAGTGTCGCTGCCATCAGAAGTGCCATAATGCAGCCGAAATTTGCTGCAAACTTTTTTGCCGCGCGTATCCGCAAAAATTCGGTCGCTGCTTGAGTTGTGTCGAGCAAATTCTGTAATTGCCTCTGAACAAGACTGTTTCCGATGTTCTGCGCAGGATTTTGTGGCTCAAATACGTCGAAATCTCTCAAACAAAACGGGCAGCGCAGCAGCGACCCCTGCAGATTGTCAGGGATAGTCACACTTTTTTGGCAAAATTTGCAGATGCCGTCTGCTGTCATTAAAAACTCCTCCAGAAAGGCAATGCCATACAAAAGCTCACTAAAAAGCCTGGCTGAAAGGTCACCTCGGCGGAGCGGCGACAAGTGCCCGATCTGCTTTTGCAATAACTGAATTATAACATAAGCCGTACATACTGATTGTTCGCGCGACTCTTGCTGTTGCTCAGGGCAATCGCAGTAAACTTCCGGATTCCGGGTCTACGCCCGGAATGACGAATTTCATATCCGTTCCCGCGTTTATGTTCCAGAGATCACAGGTGGGAATCTTGTTCTGGTGAGCATACTAGCATTTTATTGTAATTTCCCTGAGAATTTACAGCTTTGCCTGAGTGAAGTGTTTTAATGCTCAGGCTGTTCAGGTACGGTTTTAAAGGTTTTGCAAAAGGCTGTCTGTCGTGTATAATGTCTCGTCTGATCTAAATTTCGATATTGTTGGAGTTAAAGCATGAACAAAATAATCAGCCTTTTCGCAGTCTTCTGCATCGCCATAGCTCTTCTTGGTTGCGGTGGCGGTGGTGGTGGCGGCAGCCCGGTCGCACCTGCTGCTGATCCGGCATTTGACGCAGTTCTTGAGGCTAATCTTCCGACTGTTGCTGCTTCTTATAAGAATATGCAGAGCTCTCTGGCAGAGAATAGCGCTAAAACCCCGACTGAAAGAGCTGATTCTTTCATGCCAGAAATTTCCGACAGCTTTGTAAATGCAGCAGGCAACGCGGCAAAGACCGAAATGCGCGATATAACTATCGATCGTCTGACCCGCTATACCATCAACAAATATACCTTCATTCCGGTTTCGCATAAGGTAATTGAAGCCGACAAAACTATTGAAGTAACAACTTATATGGCTATCGATGTAACCAGAAAACCTGGTGTAACCGTTGGTTACGAACAGGTCTCGACTGTTATCAGCCCGAACCCGGTTGTCACCTGGACTAACGAAAGCGGCACCTGGAGAATCACCAAGGGTCTGCCGTATCTTTCCTCTGAGATTCCCTTCTGATTTTGTAAAAAATCTGATAACCGACGCAGGGGTTCAATATTTTGAACCCCTGCGTTCATTTTAGGTTCTATGCCTTTGATTTATTGCTCAGGAAATTGCGCTGATGTATAATTTACCTTCAGGGGGAATTAAGCATGAATAGAATCACCGCCAACTCAAAGATTCTTGGGGGGAAACCGATTATCCGTGGTACGAGAATCTCGGTTGAGTTTATACTCGAATTGCTTGCTTCAGGCGTCAGCGAAGATGAGATTCTTCAGGATTACCCGCATCTGACAAAAGAAGATATTCAGGCATGTTTGAAATATGCGGTTGGTTTTCTCAAAAACGATATTTATATCGATCTTGAAGTTGCATGAAAAGCCTTGTGGCGGCAAAAATTCTTGCTGATGAAAACATTTCTCCGAGAGTGGTGTCTTTTCTCAGGCAGAAAAACATCGATGTTATCGATACCAAAGAGCAGAACTGGCATGGGAAATCAGACGAATTCCTTTTGCAGAAGGCATTCGATGACTGCCGCTTCATTCTTACACATGATGCCGACTTTGGAACTCTGGCAATAAAGTGTGATAAACCCTGTTTCGGCATTTTATATCTCAGACTCAAGTCTCCGTGCGCTTCTAACGTAATTAAAACCCTGGAAAAGCTATTTGAGGTTCCTGTGGATATCAAACCCGGAAGTCTGGTCGTGATCGATGAAAGCCGAATCAGAATCCGTCTGCCATCCAGACCGGTTTTAAAAAGAGTTTCAGAGCCGGCGGCGGAATACGAACCGGGAAACAAGTCTGATACCGTAAAGAAAAATAAGGCCCGAGCCCGGCGTTAACCTGGACCAGCGAAGGCGGAACCCCTGCGTTTATTTTTGCGGGTGTGATATAAATAATTCATCTGATTAACGACGAGGTGTTTTGATGGGTCTGATCGCAAGATATCGCGGTATTCCGATTCTTTATCGTATGCTTGGGGCGTTTATAATCGGCGCACTTGTGGGCATTATCTGCTGGTATGCCGAATCGAGCCACGGCGTGGCCCTCAAGGGCACTCTTGACGCCTGGTTGTCGCCATTCGGGCTGGTGCTGGTGAAAATGCTGAAAATGATCGTTGTGCCGCTGATCTTCTTCTCATTGTTTCAGGGCGCCGCCAGCCTGCCGCTGAAAAAATTCGGGCGCATCGGCCTGCGCGTCGTCATTCTCTATCTTGTCACCTCGATGCTGGCAGCGGTAATTGGCACGGTTTTCGCTCTGGCAATCAACCCGGGGAAAGGCGGTATGCAGCTTTCTGCCGCCTCTGACTCTGCAGCTGCCCCGGCTGCTGCAGCCAATTCCGGTGCCGCTTCGTTGACCGCAGTTTTTATGAGCATGTTTGAAAACCCGTTTAAAGCCCTGGCAGAAGGCAACTTTCTTGCAGTTATCGTCTTTGCCATTCTTGCCGGCCTCGCGCTGCGCTCATTGCTTGACAGTTTCGAAGACAGTGATCAGAAAGACCCAGACGCCTCGGTGCTGGCAAGTCTGCCTGGCCTGGCGTCTGCAGTTAATCGGGTGCTTTTTGTTCTTGTAGACTGGATCATGGACTACGCGCCAATCGGCATTCTTGCTCTTACCATCGTCAATTTTACTCAGCATGGCCCAGACCTCGCCGGCCCGTATTTCAATATCGGCGTTGGCATTATCGTTGGTATCATGCTGATGATCTTCGTCGTATATTCTCTGATGATAAAACTGCTTACTGGTACCAGCCCGCTGCGCTTTTTCAAATACGCCCAGGAAGCAATGATAACCGCCTTCGTTACCCGCAGTTCAGGCGCCACTCTGCCGATTACTCTTAAAACCGCTGATGAACTGAAAATCAGGCGTGAGCTTGCCGACTTCGCCCTGCCGCTCGGAGCTACCGTGAATATGGATGGCGTCTGCATCCATCTGCCAATGTTCGCAATTCTGGCAGCCAATATTTTTGGCATCGAACTGGGATTTGGCAATCTGTTCATTCTCGTCGTCACCACGGTTCTGGCAGCAGTTGGCGCTGGCGGTATTCCCGGCGGCAGTCTGATGCTTCTCTTTATAATTCTTAACAGCATGGGCCTCAATGAGCAGCAGATTTCGCAGGTCGTCGCTTTTGCGCTCGGCATCAACCCGATTCTCGACATGTTCGAAACCATGAACAACGTTACCGGCGATCTGACCTGTACATACGTTGTCGCCAACCAGGAAAAGATGCTGAGAGAAGAATAAGAAGATAAGGGGTTACGGTTTTATAAACTTATCTGGTAGAATTACGGTATTATAGTAGCTGTACCCTTGCAATGTTTGTCTTCAACTGGAGGGCAATATGAAGATTCGTGGTCGTTATAACTTTCTGATTTTCTTTCTGGCGTTCTGGCTGGCCTTTGAACCATTTGCCATAAGCGTCGTCAGAGCCAATGACGATGTGCCGAAACCGGTACTGAACACCGAAGGCATTGAAGGCATCGAAAGCATCGATGAGATTGTCGCTCCGGCTGACTATCTCGAATACATGCTTTCCCTGCGCGGCCGCACCAAAGAAGAGGCCGAGGCAATTGCCTGGGGCGAATGGATGACCAGCATTTCAGGCGCATACGCGCTGATGGATGACGGCTGTACTGACGTATTCAGTTTTTACAGCACCCTCAGCGACATGTCGCCCCATTTCACCAATACGCCTTACTATTTCAAGGCTGTATCGCTGGCATCTTCGAAAGCCACTCTGGCTTTCTCGTTCATCGCCAACTCAGAACCACTGCAGAAACTTGTTGGTGGCCTGAGCAAAGCCGGCAAGGCCGTTGCTGATTCAGGCGTCGGCCGCGGTGCCAAGTGGGCCGCAACCAAGGTTTCTACCGCAGCCAGGTTTACCGGCGACAAGATCGCCAACACCCGCCTGTATCAGAAAGGTGTCGGCTTCATTCAGCGCAAAGCCAATCTGATGAGCGGTTTCCAGAAGATGGGCGATATCGCCAACAAAGCTCAGAAAACTTTCAGCGCCAAAAACGTCGGCACTTTTCTCAGCCACATGGCTCCACCGTGCGGCTATAAAGCCGGCCCGGGCGAAGGCTTCTATTCATACTGGCGCTGGGTTGCCCGCAAAACCGGTCTCGAAAATGTCGAAACCTACCGCAAGGTTGCCAAAAAAGCCGGTATCAGCACTAACCGCGGTGCTTCAGTAATCGGCGACGCCAAGGGCTGGGGCCACACCGTCGGTATCGGCCTGTGCGTCGTTGGTATCGCTCTCGACTCATATGGTATCTACAAATCAGAAGACCGCAAAGGCGGCCGCTACAATTCTTACTCGCTCGTTAAGAACTACGTCGGCCTGGCGCTTGGCTCGGCCGCTCTCATCGCGATGTTCTGTATTCCGATCGTCGGCCAGGTAATCGGCGCTCTCGCTCTTGTCTGGGTTGCCCTCACTACCCTCGGCGACGTTCTCGGCAAATACAACAAACGCTGGAAAGCCGCCTATAAAGGTTCTTACTGGTATCTCTACGAAAACGATCCCGAATTCAAGTCTTTCTTTGACAACCGCGCACAGCTGAAAGCCGAGGAAAAGGCAGCCGCTTTGCTCGTCACCGAAAGCAACTACGGCGATTTCCTCAAGGCTCAGACTCCTGCCGATGAAGAGCAGGCCGCCATCCAGGAAAAGAATATGCGCGTCTACGCTGAGCTTGAAAAGCAGGGCGTTCTGATGAGCTACTACAGCCAGAAGGGCTTCACTCTGCCCGACTTCGGCATGGAACGCCTGCAGGAACTCTGGTCGATGAAAGCCGACTACATGTCATGGAAACCAACCGAAGCCGAAGCCGACAAAGCTTCTAAACGCGGTTTCTGGGGTAAGGTCGGGCATGCCATCAACCCGATGACCTACGTCAGCTGGGCCGGCGACAAGATTCAGTCACGCGACTACAAGAAAACCATTGATGAATACAATATTCTCAAAGTTTTCTTCAACCCCGACTACGTTCTGATCAAGAAATACCAGAACTGGATCACCGCCAACAAACATCGCGGCGGCATCTTCGACGT
>DAOQWI010000174.1:0-7219 GCA_035342015.1 Candidatus Ozemibacteraceae bacterium
CAGGCCGAAAACTTCCAAACCCGCCCTCCGAAAAATAGCAACGCTATTTTTCGGTTGCGAGGGTACCTTGCGGGTTAAGGGTTTCGGCATTAGAATTAGAAAATAATCTCAATAAGGCAGGTCGTTCTTTTATGTCATTACATATAAGAGTGAAAATAAGTATCGCGATTCTGATGCTGCTGGCCCTGACTTTCAATGTCAGTGCGCAGACGCCGCCGGTTCAGGGCGAAAACTGTTACAGCAGAGTTTTTGAAGAAAAGGTAATCGGGCACAGCCTGGCAAATACCTATCTGCTGATGTATGCCGCCTATAATACCTATGAAAACCGCATGGGCGTTGCCAATTTCAATGAATTTCAGAAGAAGTTCAAGGAGATCTTCACGCCGCTCGGCATCAGTCGCTTCGATTTCATCAACAAAAAAGAAAAGACCGCAGACACTCAGGCAGTGGTCATGTCGAACGACAAGCTCGTCATTGTTTCTTTCCGCGGTTCTGAAAGCTCGACCAACAATAAAGTCAGCCCGGTCAAGATTGTTTATGACTGGGTTCTCACCGACTTCAACTTTTTCAAGAAACGTGTTCCGTGGTGGGGCTGGGGCGTAAAAGTTCACAGCGGCTTCTATAATGCTCTCGACATCGTTTATGACGACCTCAAATCTCTTGTCGACCGTCACATGGCGGGCGTGCCGAAGCGTCTCTGGATCACCGGTCACAGCCTGGGTGCCGGAGTTGCCCCGCTGGCAGCCTATCGCCTTGCTGGTGACGGCCTCGATGTTCAGGGCGTCTACACATTTGCCGGCCCGAGAATCGGCAATGACAATTTTGCCAAGGCCATTAAGAAACGTTTTCCTGATATGCAGCGCTGGGTGCTCGATAACGACATCGTAACCAAAGTGCCGTTCAAGATCATGAAATTCAAACACATCGTCGCCCCGAACAACATTTACGGCGACGGAAAATTTGCCATTGCCGACGGCGAAATGAAGGGCCCGGGCAAGGTAAAGAATCACATGCCCGGCATGTATCTGCAGAAAATCTACGATCTGCTGCCTCTCGAACTTAAAGACAAAATGCCGCCACCGCCGGCATTCGGCAGTGACAGATCGGTCGAAGATGCCGAACTCGAAAGAGCCTTCAATGGCGATGCAGTGAAAGCCGAAGAAGACACCAGCAACTGATTCGTCTCTAAAAAACAAAAACCGGGAGTGGCCAGCAGGCCCTTCCGGTTTTTTATTCAATCTCCGGCAGTTGATTAAATCCTCACCAACAGGCGCCCGGAATAAATATCTGCATGGCAGATGCCACGCATAAAAGGCTTTTCAGTAATATTTCACATATTATTTTACATTCGCGGGCTAAAGTTCTATCATTTTCAACAATAGATTTACACAGCAAGCAAAGGAGCTAAACCGGAATGGTTGTCTGCCATCTTATCAGGAAACAGACCTATTTTGACTCGGTAACGCTGATGCTCATCGGGTCACAGGTAAAGAAGCTTGACGGCATCGAAAACGCGGTCGTCGGCATGTGTACCGACTACAACATCGACAGCCTCAAGCGGCTGAACATGTATCAGCCCGAATTCGACGGCCTCACCCCGAATGATCTGATCATCTGCATCATGGGCAAAGACAAGGCCACAGCCGAAAGCGGCATCGCCGAAGTCGAGAAGCGCCTTAAATCGCGCAAACAGGCATCAGGTGCCAGTGCTGAACTGCCGCCCGCGACTCAGGAAGAAGCCGCCCGTCGCCTGCCCGAAGCCAACGTCGTGCTGATTTCGGTGCCTGGCGAATATGCCGCCCGTGAAGCGGCGCAGGCGCTCAACAACGGCCGTCATGTCATGCTCTTCTCTGACAACGTCAGCATTGAAGAAGAACTTGAGCTGAAAACTCTCGGCGTCAGCAAAGAACTGCTGGTAATGGGCCCAGACTGCGGCACCGCCATCATCAACGGCACTCCCCTCGCCTTCGCCAACGCGGTCCGCAGCGGCGACATCGGCCTTGTGGCAGCTTCAGGCACCGGCCTGCAGGAAGTCACCAGCACGATCCATCGTCTCGGCTGCGGTATTTCGCAGGCAATCGGCGTTGGTGGCCGCGACCTCTCAGAAAAAATCGGCGGCCGCATGACAATAATGGCGACCCGCGCCCTCGCAGCCGACCCGGCCACCAGGGTAATCGTGATGATTTCAAAACCGCCGGCAGAGAAGGTTCTCAAACCGCTGTTTGCCGAATTCAAAAACATCGGCAAGCCGGTCGTGGTTTATTTTATCGGTGCTGACCCGAAAATGATCGAAGAACAGGGTTTCGTCGCCGCCCGCAATCTCGAAGATGCAGCGATACAGGCCTGTCGTCTCAGCAATAAAAAACAGCATAACCCCGAAATGGCCGACAGCGAAATTAAAAAGCTCGCCGACAAAGTTAAACTGCCGGCAGCAAGTCTACGTGGCCTTTACAGCGGCGGCACCCTCTGCGATGAAGCACAGCGTCTGCTGCAGCCGGTCATCGGTGAAATATTCTCGAACACTCCGGTTAAGGGCTGCAAAGAAATGCCCGATGTTTACAAAAGCAGCGGGCATTGCATCATCGACCTCGGTGACGATAACTTCACCCGCGGCAAAGCTCACCCGATGATCGACCCCGACTACCGTTCCGAACGCCTGGTGCAGGAATTTGCTGACCCCTCAGTCGGCATCATCTGCTTTGATGTCGTGCTCGGCTATGGTTCACACCCAGATATGGCCGGCGAAATGGTTGGCGCCATCGAGCGTGGCCGCAAAAAGAGCGGACGCAACCCGGTTCTCGCCGCCTGCATCTGCGGCACCGAAGAAGACCCGCAGGGCTGGCAGCAGCAGAAGGCCAGACTGGCAGAGGCCGGCGTCAGCGTTTTCCCGACCAATGTCGCGATGGTTAAATTCGTTCAGCATTGCCTGGAAAGGAAATAATCGATGAGCAAACTAGTCAGCTTTTTTGGGCAGAAGGTAAAAGTTATCAACCTCGGAATTCCGAGTTTCGCTGAAGATCTGAAAAAACAGGGTGTCGAAGTCATGCACACCGAATGGCGCCCGCCCGCAGGCGGCAACAAGAAGATTCAGGCTCTGCTCGCGAAAGTAGAAGCCTGGCAGAGCAAAGTTAAAGCCGGAAAAGGAGCCAGATAATGCTTATAGATATTCAGGAAGCCAATGCAAAAGCCCTGGCCGCCATTCAGGCCGCCCAGCCGATCATCAAGGGTATCGATACCGCCATTAATGTGGTTCCGGGTATGAAAAAGAATCTGATTCTGCATGCCGGGCCCCCGATCACCTGGGCAAAAATGTCTGGCCCGCTCAAAGGCGCCGTAATCGGCGGTCTGATCTATGAAGGCCTCGCCGCCAACCCGGCAGAAGCCGAAAAACTCGCAGCCAGCAGCCAGATTGAATATTCGCCCTGGCACGAACATGACGGCGTCGGGCCGATGGCCGGCGTTGCCACCGCCAGCATGCCGGTCTGGATCGTCGAGAACAAGACCAACGGCCGCAAAACCTTCTGCACCCTCAATGAGGGCCTCGGCAAGGTTCTGCGCTATGGCGCCTTTTCTGACGAAGTCATTACCCGCCTGAAATGGATGGAAAAGACGCTGGCACCGGTTCTCAAAGCTGCGATCCCGCTCGCGGCCGAGATAAATCTGAAAAACATGATCGCGCAGGCGCTGCAGATGGGCGATGAAGTGCATAACCGCAACAAGGCCGCCACTTCGATGCTGATTCGCGAGCTGGCCGCGGCCATTACCAAAACCTCGTTCAGCCAGGAAGAAAAGGCGCGCGTGCTTGAATTCATGCATTCCAACGACCATTTTTTCCTCAATCTCAGCATGCCGGCCGCTAAAGTAATGCTGCAGGCGGCTGAATGGATCGAAGGTTCGACGATCGTCACCACCATGTGCCGCAATGGCACCGAATTCGGCATCAGGGTTGCCGGGTTGAAAGACCGCTGGTTCACCGGCCCGGCCCAGATCGTGCAGGGCCTTCTGTTCCCAGGCTTTGAAGAAAAAGACTGCAACCCCGATATCGGTGACAGCGCCATTACCGAAACATGCGGACTTGGCGGCTTTTCGATGGCAGCAGCTCCGGCAATCGTTAAATTTGTCGGCGGCACGGTCAGCGATGCAATGAACTTCACCCGTAAAATGTATGAGATCACCGATGGTGAATCGCAGTCGTTCCAGATTCCGGCGATGGATTTCCGTGGTTCACCGACCGGTATTAACCTGCTTAAAGTCTGTGAAAAGAACATTTTGCCGCAGATCAACACCGGTATCGCCCACAAAGATGCCGGCGTCGGCCAGGTCGGTGCCGGGCTGGTCAACCCGCCGATGAAGTGCTTCGAAGACGCCCTCGAAGCATATGTTGAAAAGTACTGCCAAAATTAGTATCATTTAACCATACGAACAATTAAAGGAGTCAATTGATGACAAAAGTAAAAATGTATGACCTTACCCAGAGACTGAGTATCCACACTCCGCCCTGGCCGAGCTATATGCCCCTGCAGGTTCAGTATTTCAAGCGCATCGCCGGCGCCCACATGGGCCAGGGTGCCAACGGTCAGATCATCAAGACCAGCAACCACGTCGGCACCCATATTGATGGCGAAATTCACTTCTGCGCCAACGGCAGAACCATCGGCGAAGTGCCGCTCGAAGAATGGTGTGGCGACGGCGTGGTCGTCGACATTTCAGATGAAGTCAGCGATTTCTCGCTGTATTCACCCGAAATGCTGATGAAAAAAGCCGATATCCGCAAAGGTGACATTCTCATCATCAACACCGGCTACCACAAATACGGCTGGGATCAGCCCCAGGCCGACGAAGTGCGCTATATGGTCAAGCACCCGGGCCCCGATGCTGAATTTCACAAATGGGCACAGGAAATGAAATTCAAATGGATCGGCGTTGACTGCGGTTCAGCCGACCACCCGATGAACACCATTCTGCGTGACTGGCACCCGAAGCTTTTCGCCAAAGCCGAAGCCAAGCTCAAAGAAACCCATGGTAAAGCCTGGGATGAATACTACCCACAGGAAGAATACTATCAGGTTATGCACCTGAAGATGTTCCCGATGGGTATCGTGCATGCCGAAAACATCGGCGGCGACATCGACAAACTGAACAACAAACGCACCTGGATCGGCCTGTTTCCGTGGCGTGCCATCGAGCTTGAATCATGCATCAGCCGCATCGTTGCCTTCGAATTCGACAAATAATAAATCGCTGCGATAAAAAAAATGGCACCTTCGGGTGCCATTTTTTTACGGGTAAATTATTAAATCAGCTCTGGTTGTTGCGATTGCGCGCCTTCAGCTGTATGCGTGTCAGGTGTTTTTCTAGGTCGCGGCTGGAGAAAGGCTTTTCGAGAATCGCAGATACGCCGAGTTTTTCCAGTTCCGGTCGTTTTTCATCATTGCCGATGCCGGTGCAGACGATAACTGGAATTTCAGGGTTCATCCAGCGGATTTCCTTGATCAGATCGAGGCCGCTCATACCAGGCATCAGCAGGTCGGTGAGCACTATCGTCAGTTTACGCTGCAGGTTTTTAAACAGATTCAGGCCGTCTTTGCCGTTTTCAGCGAGAATTACTTCATAGCCCATCATGCGGATGTTGTCGGCAAGAATCTCTCTGACGTTTTCGTCATCATCGATTACCAGAGCGCAGCCACTGGGGAAATTTTCTTCGACCGGACGGCTCTGAGCCGCATCAACGAAGCTGCCGGCAGAATCGACAGGCAGAAGAATGGCAAAATCGGTCCCGTGGCCGAGCTGGCTGGTGACCATTACTGCACCGCGATGGCTGCGAAGCATGCCGATTACCGCCGACAGGCCAAGTCCGCGGCCAGCATAGCGGGTTGTGAAGAACGGGTCAAAAATGCGGTTGAGATTTTCCGGGTCGATGCCACTGCCGTTATCAGTGATTTTAATGGCTATATAGCTGCCAGACTTGATTGGCGGGCCGAAATAACCCGGTTCATTACCATAATAGGTCGCCAGCCCCGGAAAAGCAGTGATGCAGATCGAGCATTTACGTTCGCCAACTGCCGACTCAACTGAATTCTTAACCACATTGAGAATGGCCTGTTTCAGCATGGGCGGATCGATGTGGATTTCGGGCAGATTCTCGTCGACGGCAATCTGAAGATCGACGTCACTGCCGGTCAGCTGCAGCATTGCCGGGTGCAGTTCGCGCAGAATATTCTTGATGCCGGCCTTCTGATAAAGTGTCGGCATGCGACCGGAATAGGCCATCAGCTGCTGAATGATTTCGCTGGCTTTGCGGGCCGCATCGACAATGCGTCGGGCCTTTTCGCGGCAGCCACTGTCAGAGGGCAATTCGCGCATCATCAGATCTGAATAGCCCATAATACCGGTCAACAGGTTGTTGAAATCGTTGGCAAGGCCGCTGGCCATCTGACCGAGGTGATCGAGCTTCTGTAGCTGCATCACCTGGGTTTCGTAGCGTACCCGGCTGTTTTCGAGCTCGCGACGGATAGTGATGTCGCGCACAGCGACAGCGTAGCATTCATGACCGTTGATTTTTATGAAATTGACGATCACTTCACTGGGAAAAACACTGCCGTCTTTGCGGCGGCCGGCGGCTTCAAGCTGAATACTGCGACCGGTTGACCGCGCACTGTCGAGTTCGGGAGCAAAGTTTTCAAGCATCTCGACGACGTTGCCAGGAACAAGGTCTCTGGCATTCATTTTCAGCATTTCTGACTGGCTGTAGCCATACATTTTTTCGCAGGCTTTGTTGCAGTCAAAGATTGAGCCATCGGCAGTTTCGAGGAAAATAGCATCGGAAGAGGCGTCGAAGAGGGTCCAGTAGTGGCGGGAAGCCTGGCTGAGCTCGTTTTCCATCATCCGTTGTGCGGTGACGTCGCGGATGAATACAAGATTTACCGGCTCACTGCCATTCTGGTGCTCAGACGGAAAAATACCAACATTCAAAAAGCAATCTGACTCTTCAGATTTGAGTTCGGCCTCAAATTCAAGATAGCTGGCAGGCGGAGCGTAGTTGCTTACCGATGCGGGCAGGCGCACAAAAAAATCGAACAGCGGCCGGCCGGCAAGTGGGCCATCTGATGCACACCTCAGCAGTTCGGCGGCTGAAGATGATTCAGATACTACCTTACCAACCCGGTCAATCACCAGATATGCAGCGGAGACTGGCTCTACCAATGATTCTTTCCCGTTT
>DAOQWI010000175.1:0-7217 GCA_035342015.1 Candidatus Ozemibacteraceae bacterium
TCTTTTGTAATAGCAGGCACGGGGAGAAGTCGGGATTGCTTTTTCGTAAGCTTGTTTTGCACAGGATGTGCTTATGCAGAACCGCGCAGGATAGAGCGGTTCTGCTGAGCGAAAACTTGACAAAAACATTTCCTGCTGGAGCACCCGGCAGCATCTATCCTGATGCTGCCGAGTATCGCTGACCTCCTGTCAGCAAAAAAGCAACCCGACTGATAGACCGGGCCGACGAACCAGTTCAACTTTGTTTCTGCAGTAATCAATAATATTGCAAATAAGCGTTGCTGATTTCAGAAATCATCAGAAACTGTAAAAGTTGGAAAAAATGGTTTAGAATGGCGGGGCAGTAAATTTAGATATGGGAGGTCTGCATGCCATTTTTTGCTGGCTTTGTAATTGGTTTTGTCGTCTGGTTTCTCTATAACTACCTCTGGTCGGGCATCTATACCGTCGAGCAAAACGAACTGGCTGTTAAAACAGTTTTCGGCCGCGCCCAGCGCATCGAGGGCAAGACGATTCTGTCGCTGCCGGTTGCCATCAATCTGATTGACGAAGAGCGCGAACGCTACGCCTACCCGCAGGTGGTCGTCATTCCGCCGGGTGGACCCTACTTCAAGTTCCCCTGGGAAGAAGTCCACAAGGTGAACATCTCGACCCAGACACTCAACATGGCTCTCGACCCCGAAGATCCGGCCGCCAATCATGCCGGCCAGTATCTCGAAGCCGTCACCAAAGACCAGCTCAATACAGCGCTCAGCGGCCAGATTCGCTATCGGGTCACTGACCAGAATCTCTACGCCTATCTATTCGGAGTTAAAAATCCGATCGTGCACGTCATGGCCTATTTCATCTCGGTTCTGCGCGAACGCATTGCCAATTTCGAAGCTCAGAAGACCGAAGAAAACAGCGCGACCGCCGGCGTTTCGATCAATGATCTGCGCAAAAACCTGCATGAAATAAACGAACACATGATGCGGGAATGCACCCAGTCTGCCGCCCGCTATGGCATCACTCTCGAAGCCTCGCTGATTACCAGCATCGACCCGCCTGACGAAGTCGAAAGCGCTCTCGCTGCCATTAACACTGCCCACAACGAAGTCTCTTCAGAAATCAGTCTGGCTCAGGCCTCTGCCGACCAGAAGATCGTGCAGTCACGCCGCGCCACCGAAATTGAAACGCTGCGCGCCAAGTCAGAAGTCGAACCTCTCAAGAGTACCGCAATTCAACTTGCCGAACTGAAAAAGAACGGGCCCGATGTTCTGCGTGCCTATGTGCGCAACGTTAAACTCGCCCTGTTCAATAAGGTCAGACAGGTAATCATGGAGGTAGAAAGATAATGGATCAGTTTTTTGTTGGCTTCATTTTCGCCTTCATCGGTTCGTATTTTTTCATTCCGCTGATTCTTGCCTTTATCCGCTTTCTTGGCCTGTATGCCATCGTGCGCGAAGGTCAGTGCCATATTTACATGCTGTTCGGTCAGGTCATCGGCGTTCTCAAAGAACCCGGCCTCTACTTTCTGCCCTGGAACCTCGGACTGAAAGCGCCGATTGTGCACATGCTCGGCTCGTGCGAAGTCATAGATACACGCCTCGACCAGGAATACCTGCGCAGCCAACCGGTTAACTCAGAAGAAGGCGCACCGATGGGCATCGGCATCTGGTATGAAATGGTCGTCAACAACCCGGTTGCCTACCGCTTCAAAAACGCCGACCCGCGCAACTCTCTCTCGACAAACGTCAGAAGCGCCTCGGTTCGCTGCCTCAGCAATATGAAGCTGGCCGACATGCTTGAAGACCGCCATTCAATGAGTCAGAAAGTGCGCCAGGAAGTATCGGCCCAGGCCGCGGAATGGGGCTACAAGGTTGGTTCGGTATATATCCGCAAAGTGCATTTCCGCGATGCCAGGATGATCGGCCAGATCCAGGAAAAGGTCGTAAACCGCCTGCGCCAGGTCACTTCAGCGATAAAACAGGATGGTGCCAACCAGGTCAGCATCATTACCAGCACCGCCGAAAACCAGGCTGCTGCAGAATTCGCCAAAGCCGCCGCTGTACGCCCGAAAATCGTCGGCGAAGCCCTGCGCGAAATCTCGAAAGACCCCGAAATTTCTTCGGCCCTTTTCGAAATTCTTGAAGCGCAGAAATTGGCCGAAAGCAAGGCTCAGATCACCATGATTCCGGCCGGCACACCGATGCTGCGCCAGATGCTTGCCGCTGAAGCTGCAGATTCACCCGTTCTTACCGGCGAACCGGTTCTCGAAAAGCCGCGCAAACAAATCAAGGCATAAAAACACCTCTGAGAAAAAGCCCGCTTTCGCGGGCTTTTTTTATTGGCTTTATCACGGGTTATTTGACTTGATAGACGGTTTTGCATAGACTGCCTCAAGATTTAAAAACATCTGAGGCTTTAACAGGAGTCATTATGAAATTTTCAAGAATATTGCCCGGCTGCGTTTTTGCCGTCGGTCTGTTTTTCACTCTTCCCGCCACCAGCTCTGCCATAGATCTCTCGGCAACTGAAATCACCAGTATAGAAGGCCGCGTCGAAGTCAGAAAGGGTGCCGATGCCGCCTTTAAAAAGCTGCACAGCAATCTCAAACTTGCCGGTGCCATGAAGCGCCTCGATGGCGGCGACAAAGTGCGCACCCATACCGAAAGTTCAGCCGAAATGGCTCTGAAAGACACCTGTGTACTTGCGGTTAAAGAACAGAGCATTTTTGAAGTTCCGAAAACCCTGGGCAAGGAAGCTATTGCAGAACTCAAGGCCCAGCAGGGCGCTCTGCTTTTCAAGGTAATCAGTGGCAGCAATTTTCAGGTGCAGACCGCCGACGTCATCGCCGGCGTTAAAGGCACCCTGTTCGAACTCGATATCATCGACAATTTCGACTGCCTGCTCGAAACGCCGGGCCTGCAGATCGGCACTCTTGCTCCCGGTGGCACAGTAGTCAACGTCTACAAAGGCGAAGTTGAGCTGACACATGCCCAGACCGGCAAAAAGCGCACTCTCAAAGAGGGCGAAGGTCTGGCGGCACTTGGCAGCAAACTTCTGAACTTTGACAAAATTCTCGAAGACGGCTTTACCCCACTGCGCCAGTTCGACCCGGCCACCCTGCTCGGCGAAAAGTTCGGCGATGGCGCGCTTGGTCTGCTGTCTACCGATCCGACTCTCAGTGGTTTGACCGAATTTGGTGGCTTTGGCGGTGTAACGACCAATCTCAGCGACAACCGCTTTACCGAAATGCTTTCCGGTCTCAGCGAACCTCTGGTCGAAAAGCTTCAGGCAGCCAAAGAATATTCACGCGGAGCCGGTGAAGTTGTCGACTCGATCAAAGAGCTTGAACAGCTGGGCCGTGATCTCGTCGGTGAAAAATTCAAATTTGATTTTGCCGAATATAATCCCGAATCACAGCCCTTTACAGTCTCTGACCGGAATTTTCGTGAAGTCTATCTTGGCGGCAATACCTTTGCCGCCTGCCGGGCCGCAGCCGGCAGCCGCTCTGCCCGCGTCGAACCAAACCGTGAAGGCCTGATGCTCAACGATGGCAATGGCATTTTCAAGGTTCGCAGATACAAAAATGTTTCGCCGGTCATCGAATTCCTTGCCAGCTATCAGCAGAACGGCAATGATCTGGTCACTACGGTCAGGCCGGTCAAGGGCGAACTCTATGGCCGCATCCCCGGCGATGTCAAATATTTCAAAATTCCTGAAGGCGAAATGTCGTATGCCTTCAACACCGCCACCGGTCAGGGCCAGTGGCTGCAGGCTGCCGCCGGCGCCATACCTGAAGAGCTCAAAGGGCACGTTTTCAAAGTTGAAGAAAAAATTGCCCGTGAAAAAGGGGAACATGACCAGAAGAACACCGAAAAGAAAGTTGACGCGGTCAAAAAGGTCATAAAAAATCCGGGCAATCTGTTCAAGAAATTCCGCTTCTGATCGATGGCCGGGGTATTTAAAAACCAGGCAGGCAAGGGCACCAGCACCGGGAAAAGGGCCGTTTTCATTCCGGTCATTATCGGACTGCTTGCCCTGCTGCCTGTTTTTAACCAGACCCTGGTCTGGTTCGACCTTAAAATCAGCGATTTTCTCTTTTCTGCCAAGCCAATGCTGCAACAGCTGGCCGGCACAGGCTCAGATTCGCAACCGCCGGTTCTCGTCATCAACAAGGACCAGACATTCTTTCAGCGCTTCGGGCGCGACCCTGACCGCGCTGATTTTGCCAGCCTGCTGCGCCTGCTGGCCGATGAAGAAGCCCGGGTCGCCGGCCTCGATTTTATCTACGACCAGCCCGCGACCGCCGAAAAAGATAACGAACTCGCCACTGCCCTGGCTTCCTACCCATGGCCCTTTCTTGCTTCGCATTTTACCGGCCGCGGGGCTCACACTTTTGAAAAACTGCAGTTCGCCGACACCGGGGCCAGCCGGCCCCCGATGCCTCTACCGCTTTATCAGCCGCTGGCACGACGGGCGGCCGGCACCGGCCTGATCAATGTTGCTGCCGACCTCGACGCCACCGTGCGCTTTGCCCCACTCGCCTTTTACCCTGCAGACAGCGAAGAATTCATTCTCAGTCTCGGCGCTTCTGCATGGGTGGCCTCTCTTTTCGACGCCAGCAGTGAGCCGGTCGAAAACGCAATTAACAATCTGCTGCTGCTGCCCGCACCCGATCAGCTCAGCCAGCTGCAGCCCGACCGCTTTCTGCTCAACCTGCTCGCTTCAGCCCCTTTCAGTTTCTCCTCAACCGGGCACAACGGCCTCGATCTTGCTATCCGCCGCCTCGAACTCAAACTGCTGGCACGGCAGACCGGCAGGCAGAAACCTGAAATGGCTGACAATCTCCAACAGACCGCAGCTGAGATGCAACTGCCGGCCGACCTTGCCCGCACCTGGCTTAAACTGCCCATCAGGCCTTTGCCACTGATCGGCAGTTACCAGCTGCCATGCCTGCGGTTACCATTCCGCAAAGCCGTGCCCCCGTTTACCGGCGATTGCATAGAGACCATATCGATGGGCATGCTTCTCGAAACCGATGCTGACCGTGAATCAACTCTGTTGAACCATCGAAACCTTCTTCAGATCGAAGACCCGGGTCAGCAAAGAAGAATCAGACTTTTTCAACCGCAGGCAGTAAACGGCAGTTCAACCTTTGCCGGCAAAGTTCAATCAGCCTCCGGCAAACCGGTGCCAGACGCCGAAGTGCTGCTGCTGGATTTCGATTCTGGCTTCTGGGAACTTACAAAAACTGATTCGGCCGGTAATTACCAGCTTTCCGGCATACCTGCAGGCAGCTGCACTCTGCAGATCACTGCGCGCAGCAGCTCTGGCTGGCAGCGCGGCACGATCAGAACCACCGCCGCCGGGCATACAAACCTGCCGGTTCTGGTGTTTGCCGATTCGACAGCCCCTGTCAGAATGAGTTCTGATCAGGCGCCGGCGGCCACAACAAAAATTGCCATATTTGGCGAACCTTTGCCAATGCTTATCTCTGACGCCGCAGGCCGACTGCCGATTGAAAACCTGCCCGAAGGATTCAGCATTTCGGCCCTCGACGAAGAAATCAATCTGAGCTTTGCCTCAGGCACCCTTCACGACACCGCCGGAAACCCTGCGCCTGATCAGACAGTGGCCCTTCTCGGCCCTGAAAGCAGCTGGACCCTGAGATTTCTGACAGAAATTCCCTGGCCACCGGCTGCTGCAACGAGCGGACCAACCCCGCTGCCAACCGCTCTCGATTCCAGAATTGCCATTTTTAGCGCCGCCGCCTCAGAGACTGCGCAAAAAACTGTCGATCTCACCTTATTGCCCGGCGTCGAAGCAGATATGACACAGTTGCCTGCTCTCTCACAATTTCACAATGCAAGCGTCACGCTCAGTTTTGATTACCCCGGTCTGCAGCCATTCAACCTGACACTGCTCGGGGAAACCGGTGCCAGAGTTACCTGCATGAGCGACCAGACCATAAGCATGGCTCCAGGGAAATACCTGCTCCTCTACGAACAGAACGGCGTCCGCGGCATCTTCAGAAACAACGCGATTCTTCACAAAACCGTCTTTATCGGCAGCGCCCTGCCCTCTGATCAGGATTTTATCGTTACCCCGATCAATTTTATGGATAAGGCTTCACCAAGACTTCCGGGGGTTAACCTGCATGCAAATCTCTTTGCAGCCCTTGCTGAGAATCGCTTTTTATACCCGGTATTCTTTCATCACGACCGCCTGCCAACCGTATGGCCGCTGGCACAGATGCTCCTGCTTCTGCCAGTGCTTCTGCTGATAAACCTGATCTTTATACGCCACGGCGCCATCTGGGGCGGCATCGCCACCGGCACCGCCTTTACCGCATGGTTCGCGGCCGGCACCCTGCTTTTTCTCAACCTTAGACTGTTGCCGATGTTTTTCCCGGGTCTGCTGCTTGGCAGCTTTGGGGTGGTGCGGGGCTATCTGGCGTGGGCAATCTCACGCCGCCAGGAACAGGAAACCCGTCAAACCTTCGGCCGCTTCATTTCATCAGCAGTTGTCGACGATATTCTCAAAAACCCTGATGCAGTCAAGCCAGGTGGCGAAAAGAAAGAACTCACGGTAATCTTCACCGATCTGGCCGGATTCACCACCATCTCAGAAAAACTCGCTCCCGAGCAGCTGACCGAGCTGATGAACGAGTATCTCGACGAGATGACGCGCATTCTTTTTCAACATGGCGGCACCCTCGACAAATACATCGGTGACGCAATCATGGGCTTCTGGAACCACCCGGCCCCGCAGCCCGACCATGCACAGCGTGCCGTTGAGTGTGCCATCGCCATGCAGAAAAAACTTGCCGAACTGCGCCGCAAATGGTTGCAGCAGGGCCTGCCCCGCGTCGAGGTCAGAGCCGGCATCAACACTGCCGTATGTATGGTTGGCTTCATCGGCAGCGAGATTCAGATGAATTTTACCTGCCTCGGCGACGGCGTCAACCTCGCCTCACGCCTGGAAGGTGCGAACAAGGCCTACGGCACCCTGATGATGATCGCCGACTCGGTTCACAACCGAATTGACCGCGGGCTCATCAGCACCAGATTCCTGGATTTTCTCGCGGTAAAAGGTAAAGACCGCCCGGTCGAGGTCTTCGAAGTGCGTGGTTACCGCCGCGATGAAGCTGAGCTCTGGCTGCAGGCTGAATCGGCCTACAAGGACGGCATAAACCTTTATCTCGCCCGCGACTGGGAAAAAGCAATCGCCGC
>DAOQWI010000176.1:0-7176 GCA_035342015.1 Candidatus Ozemibacteraceae bacterium
ATAAGCGGAGACTCTAAGATTTAATTCTTGAACTCTTATGTGACAGAGGACTAGTGCTTTGTCAACATTGAACGTGTGGTTTTCCGTCATTGCGAGCGAAGCGAAGCAATCCCATTGTCATCAGAGGGATTGCTTCGTCGCTACGCTCCTCGCAATGACTATTTTTAGCGTAAATTCAACTTTGACAGACCACTAGACTGGCGACTTGGCTGGTAACTTGAGTTGTAACTTGAGTTGTATCTTGAGGGGGTAATTCTTCGTGCACTCAGTGACCGGGCAAACATCAAAATTTTTCTGCCCTTTTAAAATTTGGCGCATCGACTGGGCCCCTTGACTGGGCCCTGCCAGATTGCGAAAAACATGGCTGATTGTATGTGCCGACTCCAGCCGTGCGGTTGGCGGGGCCGGAACCTGCCGGTCGACAATTCCTTGCAGGAATGCCACAATCGTGGTTAAATTGATGCGTCAGAGAATCAATGAGAGCGACAACCACAACTACGAAACGGAAGTAACAGCACATGTTCGAACAGGCCTTCAAAAACATCGACGATGAACTCAGAAAAGAGGCCGGCTGCACGACCGAGCTCGACTATACCGAACAGACTTCCTGGCTGCTGTTTCTCAAATACCTCGACGGCCTCGAACAGGACAAAGCCGACGAAGCCGCACTCGAAGGCAAAAGCTACAGCTACATTCTCGACAAACCCTACCGCTGGAGCAACTGGGCCGCCCCCAAAGGAGCCGATGGCAGGCTCGACCACAAAAAGGCACTTGCCGGTGACGATCTGCGCGACTTCGTCAATCTCAAGCTGTTTCCCTATCTGCACGGCTTCAAAAAGCGCGCCGCCAGCCCGGCCACGCTTGAATACAAGATCGGCGAAATATTCGGCGAGATCAAGAACAAGATTTCCAGCGGTTACACCCTGCGCAGCATCATCGAGCACATCGACGAAATGCGCTTTCGCTCGCAGACTGAAAAGCACGAGCTTTCGGCTCTGTACGAAGAGAAGATCCAGCGCATGGGCAACGCCGGCCGCAATGGCGGCGAGTATTATACGCCCCGCCCGCTGATCAGAGCCATCGTCAAGGTGGTCAGCCCGAAAATCGGCGAGCGTATCTATGACGGCGCTGTCGGGTCGGCCGGCTTTCTCTGCGAGGCTTTCGACTATCTCAGGGCGCACAACAGGCTGACCACTTCCGACCTCAAAACCCTGCAGGAAAAGACCTTCTACGCCAAGGAAAAGAAGTCGCTGGCTTACGTCATCGCCATCATGAACATGATTCTGCATGGCATCGAAGCCCCGAACATCCTGCATACCAATACGCTGACCGAGAACCTCGCCGACATCCAGGAAAAGGACCGCATGGATGTTATCATCGCCAATCCCCCATTTGGCGGAAAAGAGCGCAAGGAAGTTCAGCAGAACTTCCCGATTCGCACTGGCGAGACGGCTTTTCTGTTTCTGCAGCATTTCATCAAAATGCTCAAAGCTGGTGGTCGTGCCGGTGTCGTCATCAAGAACACTTTTTTGTCGAACTCCGATAATGCTTCAGTCAGCCTGCGCAAACTGCTGCTCGAAAGCTGTAACCTGCATACCGTTCTCGACTGCCCCGGCGGAACCTTTCAGGGTGCCGGCGTCAAAACCGTCGTGCTGTTCTTCGAAAAAGGCACCTCAACCCGCAAAGTATGGTATTACCAGCTCGACCCCGGTCGCAATCTCGGCAAAACCAATCCGCTCAATGACGACGACCTCGCCGAATTCGTCAAACTCCAGAAAACCTGCGCTGATTCAGCGAAAAGCTGGAGTGTCGACATCAAGGATATCGACAAAACCACCTTCGATCTGTCGGTCAAAAACCCCGACGGCGGCGAAGTTATAGTGCATCGCACCCCTCAGGAAATCATGGCCGAAATCGCCGCTCTCGACGCCGAAAGCGCCAAAGTTCTGGCAAAGATTCAGGAATTATTATGAAGACTATTCCTGAGACCATCCAAGACTGCAACCACTGGTTGCGGAATTGCAACGCTACCCAGATTTTAAATCCGTCGAATTCGACGGATTTAGAAAGCAAACAGAACTCATCAGCTTTCCCTCATGCGAAAACACTTGGTTCAAAGCCTTTGCTTAATTGTCTCCGCACTGCGGAGACAATTAAGCACACAATGTGTGCAGAATTGAGAAAGTATTTGGATGAATCTACAACTGCAAACCCATCGAATTTGATGGGATTAAGACACCAGCAAAATCTCCAGCCACTGGCCGGAGAAAATCAGCCTGACAAAGCATATGTCGAAGGCATAAGCCCAGCTCTGAGGCTAATCTTATTGGCAAAGAGATTGCTTCGTCGCTGCGCTCCTCGCAATGACGTTTTTAAAACAAGGCTACAGCCGCTGATCGGAGAAATTAACCTGGCGAAAAATCCGCTGATTCCGGCTAATCAACTTGCTGAAGCCTATCGTGACCAGCTCCCCAGCCCCGAGGCCATCGCCGACCGCCCGCGCCTGTGGGCCGGTTCTGCCAATGCCGCCACCGACAATGATCGGCCGGAGGTGGTGCAATGAAAAGCGGCTGGCAGTTGAGAAATTTAAGTGAGGTCTGTCTCATAAAGCCTCCAAAGTTGGAGGCGAGACAAAAGCTTAAAAACGATGATTTTGTCTCTTTCATGCCAATGGAAGATTTGGGCATAAGCGAAAAGTATGCATTACCATTGCAGACGAGGAGACTTGGAGAAGTTCAAGGGAGCTATACATACTTTCGAGAAGGCGATGTTCTCTTGGCAAAAATCACACCGTGCTTTGAAAATGGCAAGTTAGGCATTGCAAAGGACCTGACAAACGGTGTCGGATTTGGTTCTAGCGAATATATAGTTTTCAGGCCAGATGCAAGCTTAGAAAATGAGTGGCTTTTCTATTTCTTATCTCAAAGCAGTTTCCGAGAAGAAGGGGCAGCGAGAATGATGGGAGCTGTTGGCCACAAGAGGGTTTCAAAAGATTTTATTGAAAGCTATTCCATTCCAGTCCCGCCTCTCCCCGAGCAGCGGCGCATCGTCGCTATTCTCGATGAAGCTTTTGCCGGCATCGCCACCGCCAAAGCCAACGCCGAAAAAAACCTGCAAAACGCCCGCGCCCTCTTCGAGAGTTACCTTAATGCCATCTTCACTAAACGTAGCCACGAGTATGTAATGACAACACTAGACAAGATTTCAAGCAATCTTGACAGTAAGCGTGTCCCTATTACAAAGAGCGACCGATGTTGTGGTGAATATCCATACTATGGCGCTTCCGGTATCGTCGATTACGTTTCAGACTATATCTTTGAAGGTAACAGCTTGCTTGTCTCGGAGGATGGCGCAAACTTGTTGGCAAGATCGACGCCCATTGCCTTCTCTGTTACAGGCAAATACTGGGTCAACAACCACGCACACATCCTTAAGTTTGACAGCATGGCAACCCAGCGATTCGTTGAGTTCTACTTAGAAAGCATCAAACTCGATGACTACATAACCGGTACAGCACAGCCTAAGCTCAACCAAAAGGCTTTGAACTCTATTCCCATTCCGATTCCGAAATCCATCGAAACACTAGCAAAGGTTGTTAAAAATATTGAATTACTACAAGAAGAGACGCAGCGCCTCAAATCTATTCATCAGCAAAAGCTCACCGCGCTGGATGAGTTGAAGAAGTCGCTGCTGCATCAGGCGTTTTCGGGGGAGCTTTGAGATCCTTTATGAACAGCAACTTGCCACAACCGGAAGCAACTATCAGGAATTTCCTGATAGTTGCCGCTGTGAAGCGGCAGGGCTCAGTAATCCGGAAATTCCGGATTACTGCTGTTATCTGAGAAAAAATGGCCTTGACCGACCGGGTAGATTGACGTATGATTAGCATAGATACGTCAAGGGAGGGTGAATATGGATACAAAGCTTACGCTTAGACTTGATAAAGAAATAATAGAACGAATAAAAATTTACGCCTCAAAGCAGCAGAAGTCACTCAGTGCGCTGACCGAAGAATTGTATAAAGCATTTCTAATGAAAAGCAAGGATAATTCAGAATCAGAAATTCTCTCTCCAATCGCAAAAAAGTATAAAGGCATAATAAGCAGCACCGATTTTGACGCAGAAACCCAGAAATTAAGCTACCTGCGAGGCAAACACCTGGCATGATCAAGGCATACATTGACTGCAATATTCTGCTTGACTGGCTCTTGGACAGAGAGCCTTTTTCATCATATTCCGCCAAAATAATTGAATTGACTGAAACCAGGAAGATTTTAGGCCTTGTTTCGCCTCTTACGTTAGCCAACACCTATTACATCATCGCAAAAGAATTGAACAAAAAAATTGCCGATGAATTCATCATCGATAGTTTGCGAATCTTTTCAGTGCCAGGCATTTCTCTAAAGAATGTAAAAGAAGCGGTTTCCGGCAGGTTCAAGGACTTTGAAGACGATGTACACAGCTCTGTTGCCGCAGAAAACAATGTAGATTTCCTCATAACACGGAACAAAAGAGACTTTAAGAATGATAAATTCAAAGTCCTTGATGCAGAAGAATTTTTAAGAATAATTGAGAAAAAATAATCAGATAACCAGTGCGTCGACGCGGAAAATGAGGAATACGAATGAACGAAGCGGAAACCAGGGCTGAACTTATCGACCCGGCGCTGAAGCTGGCCGGGTGGGCAGTTGTCGATAACAGCCGGGTTCGGCGCGAATACTCGATTTCGCCGGGGCGCATCGAAGGGCCGGGCAAGAACGCCAAAGCGCTGATCGCCGACTATATTCTTGAGTTCCGCAATACCCGGCTGGCGGTGATCGAAGCCAAGGCCGTGCAGCATGAGCCGACCGAAGGCGTCGCCCAGGCCAAAAACTATGCCGAAAAGCTGGCGATCAGATTCGCCTATTCCACCAACGGCAAGGGCATTTACGAAATCGACATGGAAACCGGCGAAGAACGCACAATAGAGCGCTACCCGACGCCGCAGGAACTCTGGGACCGCGCTTTCGCGCAGCAGGACGCCTGGCGCGACCGCTTTGCTGAAGTCGCCTACGAAGACAAGGGCGGCACTCACCCGGGGCGCTATTATCAGGACATCGCCATCGAGCGCGTGCTGCAGGCAGTCGCCGCCGACAAAAAGCGCATTCTGCTGACCCTGGCGACCGGAACCGGCAAAACCTTCATCGCGTTCCAGATCGCCTGGAAGCTCTTCCATGCCCGCTGGAACCTCTCACGCGAACCGGTGCGGCGACCACGCGTTCTCTTCCTGGCCGATCGCAATCTTCTCGCCAATCAGGCTTACAACGCCTTTTCGGCCTTTCCTGAAGATGCGCTGGTCAGAATCTCGCCCGACGATACCAGAAAGAAGGGCAAGGTTCCGAAGAACGGTAGCATTTTCTTCACGATTTTTCAGACTTTCATGTGCGAGAACACCGGCCAGAAACCCGAAAGATCGCGTGACGACGTCGAAGAACCGGCCACGCCCTGGTATAACTTCGGCGAGTATCCGGCAGATTTCTTCGATCTGATCATCATTGACGAGTGCCATCGCGGCGGCGCCAGAGACGAGAGCAACTGGCGCGGCATTCTCGAGTATTTTTCCCCGGCGGTGCAGCTCGGCCTTACAGCCACACCGAAGCGCAAAGACAACGTCGACACCTACCTGTATTTCGGCAGCCCGGTTTATTCCTACTCTCTCAAGGAAGGCATCAACGATGGTTTTCTGACGCCCTTCCGGCTCAAGCAGATTGCGACTACCCTGGATGAATATGTTTACACCAGCGACGACCGCGTAATGGAAGGCACGGTCGAGGCCGGCAAGCTTTATGAAGAACAGGATTTCAACCGCATCATCGAAATCATGGAACGCGAAAAATACCGCGTCAGCCTGTTCATGAACCAGATCAACCAGAAGGAAAAAACCCTGGTTTTCTGCGCTACCCAGGCGCACGCGCTGGCGGTGCGTGACCTGATCAATCAGATGAAGACGAGCAGACACCCCGATTATTGCCACCGCGTAACTGCGAATGATGGCGAACTTGGCGAACAGCATCTGCGTGATTTTCAGGATAACGAGAAGACGGTGCCGACGATTCTGACTACCTCGCAGAAGCTTTCTACCGGCGTCGATGCCCGCAACGTGCGCAACATTGTGCTGATGCGGCCGATAAATTCAATGATCGAGTTCAAGCAGATCATCGGGCGCGGCACCAGATTATATGAAGGCAAGGACTACTTTACCATCTACGACTTCGTGAAGGCCCATCATCATTTCCACGATGAAGAATGGGACGGCGAACCACAGGAACCTGAACCCTGCAGCAAATGCAGCAGTTACCCCTGCGTCTGCGAAAAGGAAGCGCAGCAGCCCTGCCAGATATGCGGGAAGCGCCCGTGCGAGTGCCCGAAGGAACCCTGCGCGAAGTGCGGCCAGCGGCCATGCGTCTGCATAAAAAAAGCGAAAGTAAAGCTGGCCAACGGCAAGGAACGAACCATTCAACACATGATGTGCACCAGCTTCTGGCACCCGGACGGCACGCCGATGTCAGCACAGCAGTTTCTCGAAGCCCTCTACGGAAAGCTGCCGGAATTCTTCCAGGATGAAGATGAATTGCGGGCCTTATGGAGCGCGCCCGACACCCGTCGCAAACTTCTCGACGGACTATCTGAAAAGGGTTTTGGCTACCAGCAGCTGGCCGAGATGCAGAAAATCATAGACGCCGAGAACAGTGACCTTTTCGACGTTCTCGCCTACATTGCCTATGCCATGCCGACTCTCACCCGGGAAGAGCGCGCCACCAGAGCCAAAGCGCTCATCAAAAATCAGTTCGACTCAAAGCAGCAGACCTTTCTGGAATTCGTGCTCGCGCACTACGTTGAAGTCGGCGTCGAAGAGCTCGATCAGGACAAACTTACCGCCCTGCTGCGCCTGAAATACCACGGCTCGATCGCCGACGCCATCACCGACCTCGGCCGCCCTGAAGAAATCGGCAAAACCTTCGCCGGCTTCCAGAAATATCTCTACCAGGAAAGCTGATTCTCAAAAACAAAAATCTGGTACCTATCTGGTCCCTAAAAGTGAAAATTTCTGGCAAATCTGGCGTAATTTTACGAATTCTGACGAACAAAAAACCCGCTGCTGGAGCGGGTTTTTTGTTTAGTGCAATAGCAAGGGTC
>DAOQWI010000177.1:0-6989 GCA_035342015.1 Candidatus Ozemibacteraceae bacterium
TCAAGGTCTTTACTTCGGCGTTCGTGACTTTCTTCTTGGTCATATAGAAGAAGGCTACGATACCGCCTATCTTGACTTCATAAAAACTGCCGCAGCTGAAAGGGCCCGCAAGACGGCTCTGCGCAGAACTCAGGCCGCAGCAAAAACACCAGCCAAGGGCAAGACTCGCACCTACAAAGTAAAGTCTGGTGATACTCTCTCTGGTATTGCTTCCAGGCACGGAGTTTCGACCGCTGCAATTGCCAAAGCCAATAAACTTTCATCGAAACAGGTTATCAAAGCCGGTCAGACTCTTATTATTCCGGCAAAATAAAGGATTTGCAGAGTGGAATTCTTCAGTAATCTTAAAATCAAGACCAGACTGTTCTTTACAATGGTGCTGGTCTCTCTGATTCTTCTCGGGATGACCTTTTTTACTTCTGAGCGTATCAGAAGTGCTGTTAAAAGCCAGATTCCCTTGCAGATTCTGACGATCCTCACCTCAGAGGCCAGCAAAATAAACGCCACCATGCGTGGTTATGAACAGACCCTGGCCTATCTGACCCGTCTCAACTCAACGGTTCAGTTCCTTTCCTGGCTTGAACAGGCACCTGACGAAGCACAGATGATTGAACAATGGAAACAGGTGTTGAAAGCACCTGTTTCTGGTCTTCTTGCCAAGAGCGAAGACCTTCAGATAAACGATATCATAGACATTGCAATCCTTGACTCGAATGACCAGACAGTCTTCCGACTTATCAGCAATGGTCGTGAACCAGGCAAAGACGAGCCCCCTTACGAAAAATTTATAAATGGCAAAATGCGTGATACCATGGAAGCGGAAGGCATTTTCCGCAGTCAGGTTTTCTTTCAGCAGAACTCAGAAGATTACAAAGAAAGAGTAATCTACCTTTTCAAACCTGTATATTATCAGAGGAAAAAGATTGGTACCATCGCCATGGCCATCAGTCTTGAGAACCTTTTCGAGAATGTGCCCGGTGCCCTGACAAACGTTGGCGGCAAAACCTCAGTAATTTCAAGTGAATATTCACAGAATGGCTTCTATCTCGCACATTCTGACATAGAAAATGTTCTTGACCCGCAAAGGCGCATTTTCCTGAATTCCAAAGAACCTGAACTTCAGGATCACGCAGAGCGCATTGTAACCAACAAAAGCGGTTTTCATGAATTTCTGCTTGCCGAAAAATCAAATATACTGCTTGCTGCGGCACCCATTCAGAATTCAAGCTGGGTATTGCTGACTGTCGTCGACACGCAGGGCCTGATGGGGGCACTCAACAAGGCTCAGAATTTTTCCCTTTTTCTCATCATCTTTGGCCTCGTAGTAATGACCGGCATTACCATGGTGGTCATCAACGGCGTTGTTAAGCAGATCCGCGGGGTATCTCAGGGCCTCGAAGAAATCTCGCGCGGACGTGGTGACCTGACCAAGCGCCTCGCCATTGTCGGCAAAGACGAACTGACCGAAGTTTCAGAACGTTTCAACCGCTTCATTGGCTACATTCAGCGGTTGCTGTTACAGATTCAGGATGTTATCAACCGTCTGTCGCACATGGCCAACGGCATTTCGAACCTGACATTTCAGTCAAATGAATCGATTCAGAATATTTTCGGTAACACCCAGCGCATCACCAAGGCCTCGAAAGATTCTGCCACTACGCTCGAATCTACCGCTGCTGCCATTGAAGAAATTTCGGCGAATTCTCAGCTGATCGCCAAACGTTCGAACCGGGCCTATGAAGAGTCTGTTCAGAACCGCCTCAAGGCAACTCAGGGCATGGAAGCCGTCAGAGAAGCTTCAACCACGATCAAGGAAATCGAAAGGGCCGTTGGTGACTCTTCAAGGGTTCTCGAAGAACTCAAGGGGCAGTCGCGCAAAATCGGAAAAATCGTTCTCACCATTACGGCGATCTCCAGACAGACAAATCTTCTTGCACTAAACGCCGCAATTGAAGCCGCCCGTGCTGGTGAACAGGGCAAAGGCTTTGTTGTGGTAGCCGCCAACGTAAAAAAACTAGCCGAACAGAGTGCCAAGGCCGCCGAAGAGATCGGCGCTCTTATCGGTGAAATTCAGCACAAAACCAACAAAGCTGTTGAAGAAATGAGCCTCGGCAAAGACAAGGTTCAGGAAGGCGTTAAAATCATCAACCAGGCTGGTGGTTATCTCGACGAAATCGGTATGGCTTCTGAAAGTGTTAACGTTCAGGTTCAGGACATCAGCAAATCATCGGTTGAGCAGAGTAAGAACATCGAGGCAATCAGTCTTTCAATCGAAAACCTCTCAATAACCACCAAGACTACGACCAAAGAAGTCGACGGCGTTCTCGAATCACTCAAATCGCAGCGCGATTCAATTCAGGATATGGCCAAAATCACCAAGCACCTCAGTATGGTTGCAGACGAAATGAACCGCATGCTTGCGCACTTCGTTCTCGAAACCCGCGAATTCACCGGAACCAATCGTCAGGGTCAGAGCGAAGACGTTTCTGATAATGCAACAGCCATGCTTGAAGATAAATCGGCTGTCGAAGAAACGCCACCTGCCGTTTCTGCCGAAAAACCAGCTCAAAGCAAACCGGCAAAATAAAAACAGCATTCCGGAAACATTGAAAACTCAGCCTTAATGTGTTAGTGTAGCACGTTTCAAAATTGGAGTTCATTGTTTCGCAGGAGATGTTGCATCATGCTTGAGCCCAAAAGTTTTTCCGGTGGCCTGCATCCGCCTGATTTAAAGGCTACTGCAGATAAAGCCATAGTCAATCTTCCGATACCCTCAAAAGTCATTCTTCATGTTTCTCAGCATATTGGTGCACCCGCAAAACCAACCCAGAAAATAACCGATAAAGTTGCCTGCGGACAGTGTATCGCTGAACCAGGCGGCTTTGTTTCCGCTCCGGTGCATGCCACAATATCCGGCACTGTAATCGGCGCCGGTAATTTCATGCACCCATTTGGGGTTCCAAGCCCGGCAATCGTCATCGAGCGCTCACCAGACGTTCCTGAACCCGCCTATACAACAGAAGACGGCCTCAGCCTGCCCGCCGAAGAAATTAAAAAGCGCATTCAGCAGTCAGGGGTCGTTGGTCTTGGCGGCGCGACTTTCCCGACTCACGTCAAGCTTTCACCGCCAGAAACCAAGCATATCGACACGATTATTCTCAACGGTGTCGAATGTGAACCAGCCCTCACCGCTGACCATCGGCTCATGCTCGAAGAACCAGACCGCATAATCAACGGCCTTAAGCTGATCATGAAGGTATTGAATTCTGAAAAGGGAATCATCGGCATTGAAATGAACAAACCCGATGCCATAGCCCTTTTCAGCGAAAAATTCAAAAACGAAAAAAACCTCTCGGTACAGCCGCTTGAAGTCAAATACCCACAGGGCGGCGAAAAGCAGCTGATTTATGCCTGCCTCGGCCGCG
Source organism: Candidatus Ozemibacteraceae bacterium (assembly GCA_035342015.1). Classification (GTDB taxonomy): domain Bacteria; phylum Muiribacteriota; class Ozemobacteria; order Ozemobacterales; family Ozemobacteraceae; genus Rifleibacterium. The sequence continues at coordinate 3,426 of DAOQWI010000177.1, forward strand.
AAATCCCGTCAGGGAAACTGCCGATGGATGTCGGCGTCGTCGTACAGAATGTCGCGTCTGCCGCGGCAATTTCTGACGCCGTTAACCTGCAGAAGCCTCTGATGGAGCGCGTCGTCACGCTTGCCGGCAACTGCGCAGCAAAGCCTGGCAATTACCGGGTTCGTATAGGTACCCCCGTAGGAGATTTCATTGAGATGGCCGGCGGCCTGAAGGCTGACATACCGCTTAAAAAAGTCATCATGGGTGGCCCGATGATGGGCTTTGCCCTGTTCGACCTCAATGTTCCGATCATCAAGGGTACCAGCGGCGTTCTCTGCTGGGATGAAACACAGGCAAAGGTGCCGGTGCAGACTGCCTGTCTTCGCTGCGGCAGTTGTATCAGAGCTTGCCCGATGGGCCTGCTCCCCCAGCAGATGAAACAGCTCGTCGACCACAAAAAATGGGAAAAGGCTGACCAGATCGGCATGCTCGACTGCATCGAGTGCGGCTGCTGTGCCTATGCCTGCCCGGCCGGCCTACCCCTGGTGCAAACTTTTAAACTCGGCAAGAAAAATGTCATGGCTGAACGAAAAAAGTCAGCCACAAGCAAAGGATAAGCTGGAATGAATGCAATATCCACAGCAACCACCTCCTCTGTTCCAAGACTGCTGGTAACAACCTCGCCGCATATCCAGTCGGGCCTTTCAGCCTCAAGGGTCATGTGGGATGTAAACCTCGCCATGCTGCCGGCGCTGGTAATGGCCATTCACAACTTTGGCCTGCGAGCCGCTCTCGTCATCGGCCTTTCGGTCGCCGGCGCAGTTACAGCGGAATTTCTCATTCAGAAGTTCCTGCTGCAGAAACCCTCAACCCTTTCTGACGGCAGCGCGGTTGTAACCGGCATTCTTCTCGCTTTCTGCGTTCCGGCTGCTCTGCCCCTTTGGGTTGCCTTCGTCGGCGGATTCGTCGCGATTGCCCTGGGCAAACAGGCCTATGGTGGACTCGGCCAGAATATTTTCAACCCGGCACACGTTGCCCGCGCTGTTCTTCTCGCCAGCTGGCCGGTTTATATGACGACCTGGCTCAAACCCGGTCAGGGTTATGGCATTGCCGATGCGGTAACCACGGCAACCCCGCTCGGCCTGCTCAAAGAAACCGCCCGCGATGCTCAGCTGATGGAAAAAATAGCCGCCGAAGGCGGCAACCTGATCGGTTATGTCATGCAGAAACTTCAGATCACATTTTCTGATCTTTTTCTCGGAGTTAATTTTTCCGGCTCGCTCGGAGAAACTTCGAAACTGGCTTTGATAATCGGCGGCATTTATCTGCTGGTTCGTGGCCACATCAGCTGGCATGGCCCGGTTGCAATGACCGCTACAGTTTTCGCCGGTGCCTTCCTTGTTGGTGGATCGCTGCAGTATGCGCTGTTTCACCTGCTCACCGGCGGCCTTATCATTGGCGCACTTTTCATGATCACCGATATGGTCACCTCACCGATGACCAATAAAGGGCATCTGCTGTTCGGCTTCGGATGTGGGGCTATAACCCTTCTCATCAGACTCAAGGGTGGCTACCCCGAAGGCGTCTGTTACTCAATTCTGATCATGAATGCCTTCGTGCCTCTCATCGACAAATTTATGATTCCAAAACGTTTTGGAACCAGTTCTCAGGAGACCGTATCATGAAAGATATGCTGCACATGGGTCTTTTTCTCTTTGTAATTGCAGCAGTTGCCGGCGTTCTGCTCGCTTACACCGAAAGCGTCACCGCCCCTCTGATTCTCGAAAACCGGCAGAAGGCCGAAGAACTCGCCCGCCGGGAAGTGCTTCCGAGCGCTGATAAATTCAATGAAAGCCAGTTTACAGACACTGCCGCCAGTCAGACTTATTCATATTCAACCGGCATTACCAGTAATGGCGAAGTTGCCGGTGTCGTGATCAAAGTCGCCCCCAAGGGCTACGCCGGCCCGATTGAAATGGTTATTGGCATTGATAAAACCGGAAAAATCAATGGTTACAAAGTTCTCTCTCAGAAAGAAACACCTGGCCTCGGCACCAAGCTTTCAGACCCGGTTTTTGCAGAACCTTTCAAAAAACTGGTCGCTGAAAAGGTTACCCCGGTGCTGCTTGTAAAAAAAGACGGTGGCGACGTTGACGGTATTACTGCCGCTACCATCAGCTCAAGAGCTTTCTGTAAAGGTGTCAGTGAAGCGGTGGAACTCTTCAAAAAAGTTCAGCCACAGCTGACAGCCATGCCACAGACTCCCGCCCTGCCTGCAGTCTCAGCCGAAACTGCTTCGCAGACCTCTATTACAGGAGGAAATCAGTGAACAGACTCACCGAATTAACCAAAGGCATCTGGAAAGAAAACCCGATCTTTGTCATTTCGCTTGGCATCTGCCCCACCCTTGCGGTAACCTCCTCGATGACCAACGCTCTCGGCATGGGCATTGCGGCCACCTTCGTCCTGATGGGCAGCAATCTCTTCATTTCGTTGATCCGCAACCTGGTGCCCGGCAAGATCCGTATCCCTGTCTATATCATGATCATCGCGACTTTCGTCACAATGATCGATAAAATGATCGCCGCCTTCTCGCCGGCTCTTTCTGCCAGCCTCGGCATCTTTATTCCGCTGATCGTAGTAAACTGCATCATTCTCGGCCGGGCTGAAGCTTATGCCAGCAAAAACGGGCCGGTAGATTCGCTTCTTGACGCAATCGGCATGGGCATCGGCTTCACCATCGCCCTTTCCTGCCTGGCATTTTTCCGCGAACTGCTTGGCGAAGGCAAGCTCTATGGTTTCCCGATTCCGTTCTTCAAGGCTGACCCGGCCCTGATAATGATCATGGCCCCCGGTGGCTTCGTGGTTTTCGGCCTGCTGATTGCCCTTAAACGCTTCATGGAAGCGAAAGGAGCTACCAAATGAGTGCCAGTATCATCAGCATTTTCATTGTTGCAATTTTCATCGAGAACTTTGTTCTCAACCAGATTCTCGGCCTCTGCCCATTCATCGGCGTTTCTAACAAAATCGATTCGGCCGTCGGCATGGGCCTTGCGGTTACCTTCGTTATGGTCATGGCGGGAGTCGCAACCTGGAGCATTCAGGCTTTTCTTCTCGTACCGCTTCAGCTTGAATATCTGCAGACGATCTCTTTCATTCTGGTAATCGCTTCTCTCGTTCAGTTCGTCGAAATGGTCATCCGCAAAACCGCTCCGGCCCTTTATCAGTCTCTTGGCGTTTTTCTGCCGCTGATCACCACCAACTGCGCGGTTCTTGGTGTTGCTCTTCTGAACATCAAAAAGAACTACGGCCTTGTCGAAAGCGCTGTTAACTCATTCGGCGGTGGGCTCGGCTTCTTCTTCGCCCTGATCATCATGGCCGGAATAAGAGAGCGCCTGGACGTTTCAGAAATCCCCGAAGCCATGCGTGGCGCCCCGATCGCCTTCGTCACCGCCGGCCTGCTGGCAACCGCCTTCATGGGCTTTTCCGGCCTGGTATAAAGGATTCACTCATGCTTACACAGATCGTATCAGCTGTTCTCGTTCTCGGCGTGCTCGGCTTCATTTTCGGAGCCATTCTCTCTTA
>DAOQWI010000178.1:0-3452 GCA_035342015.1 Candidatus Ozemibacteraceae bacterium
GATAATGACAGATTGCTGAAGGCAGGCGACCTGAAACGCCATATTTGAGCATACGGATTTCGGCTTCAGAGGCAAATTCCTCCTGGATACGAAAACAGTTCAAAGCATAGTTTCTCAAAGGATCTCTTGAAAACCGGCCGGTATCAAGCTTCAAAACACTGTTGTTTAATATTGCCAGATGACGCCCAAGCGCATATTCAAACATCTGGTTGCCAAGCCCACCAGATAATTCAACGATAATCATGACCACCCGCCTGACCGAAAATTCAACAAAACCATTTTTTTGCCTTCTTGTAAAGCTTACCGACCCATGCAGCCAGATCAGCAGGCAGGCAGGCATATACAAAAAGCGGCAAAATTTCGCGATACGCTTTAATATGCCTTAAGGCTGACAGCAGCTCATGCCGGGATTCGACATGCTTTTTTGCCCGCAGATATAGCTTGGCAAGAAAAAGGTGATAAGCATAATTTCTTTCTTTCTCGCCGGTCTGAGTTCGCATCGCAGCCATGGTGGCGCAATCTTCCCGTGAAGTTTTTCCGGATGCAACCGTCCGGGAAATTATGGCACCCAGAGTCTGCCGTTGCCTGTCGGTACGGCGACTTATCGCCCCGCGATGAATTCTATAGCGAAGCAGACATTCTGACAGATTAGCCATTTTGCCAAGTCGGGCCATACGGTTGAAGAGAACTGCATCCTGGGCGCCAAGAAATTCAACCGGGTATCCCTGGGCAAGGTTGAAAAATTCTTTACGGAAAACCACAGTCGGATGAATAAACGGGCTTTCTGGCAAATAGGCAAGAATCTCGGCATGTGAACATGGCATTTGCACCGGCGCAATATCACGGCCTGACTCATCAATATAAACAGCTGCAGAACCGATCGCGATAATCTCAGGGTTCTGCCGCAAGAAATCGAGTTGAATCTGAAGGCGCTCCGGAAGGCTCACATCGTCTGCATCCATTCTTGCAATAAGAGGAGCTTTCGCCAGCTGTATACCTCGATTCAAAGCAGCTGGCAGGCCGGCATTTTCCTGATCGACCAGAACGATGCGGGGATCACTGAATGACTTGATTATTTCTAACGAACCGTCAGTAGAGCCATCATTGATGATAATGAATTCAAAATCGGTGAAAGTCTGCGCAAGAATGCTCGCAATGGCCTCCCGCAACCAGGCTTTGCTGTTGTATACCGACATAACCACACTGATTTCCGGCATTTCTTGACCTCGTCGATTTTCTAACATCTGTTTAACAATAAACCACTTTGAAAGTCCAGTAGAAATAAACTATAATCCAGAGTCGAAAAGCAGACCTTCAGTTTAACAAATTTTGTAACACATAAAAAGTCAGCGACAGGAGAAACCAGGCTTGTGCGGCATCACCGGCTTTTTTAATCCGGAATCGAATTTCGATCCTCGACCATTTCTGAAAATAGCAACGGATTCGCTTGCCCACCGTGGCCCGGATGCATCCGGAACATGGGCCAACACTGACTTAGCCGGGCTCGGGCACAGACGCCTTTCCATTATCGACCTGTCTGAATCTGCAAACCAACCGATGATTTCCGGAAATGGCAGATTTGTCATAGCGTTCAATGGCGAAATATATAATTTTTCTGATGTCCGAAAACAGCTTGAAGACTGTGGAACGATTTTCAAAAGCCACAGTGATACTGAAGTGGTCATCGAAGCCTTTGCCAGCTGGGGAACAGAATGCGTCAACCGCTTTATCGGCATGTTTGCCTTTGCCATATTCGATCTGCACGCTAGAAGACTTTTTCTCTGCCGGGATAGAGCCGGCGTCAAGCCGTTGCATTATTTCTGGGATGGTCATTTTTTTGCTTTTGCCTCAGAAATAAGAGCATTGAGAGAATACCCGCCGTTCAGAAAAAACCTCAATCACCAGGCAGTGGCAGAATTCTTTCAGTATGGCTATATCAGCCAGCCAGACAGCATTTATGCAAATGTGAAAAAACTGCCGCCGGGCTCATGGCTGCAGATCGACCTCGAGACAAAGACCCCGGTGGTAACCTCCTACTGGGATATCAGAAGTTTTCTGACCGGATCACAAGGCCAGTCGAACCCGGAAGAGCTGGAAAACCGCCTGGAGCAACTTCTCTGCGAAGCCTTTTCCTATCGAATGGTTGCCGATGTTGAAGTTGGCGTTTTCCTTTCCGGTGGTCTTGATTCAAGCCTGGTCACAGCCCTTCTAACACGCAGTGCCGGGAAAAAAGTTCGCACATTCACTCTTGGCTTCAATGAAGCTGAAATCGATGAATCGCCCTGGGCCGCCAGAATTGCTTCTCACCTTGGAACCAGCCACACAGAGTTTCGCCTTTCATCTTCTGAAGCAGAGAAACTGATCAAAGAACTTCCAGATGTTTATGATGAGCCATTTGGAGATAATTCTGCCGTATCTACCCTGATGCTTTCACGCCTGGTGAGCAAAGAAGTCAAAGTGGTACTTTCGGCCGATGGCGGAGACGAACTTTTTGGCGGCTATGACTATTACCGTAAACTCCCGTCTGATTTCAGCTTTTTTACCAGCTTTCCTGAGGCTGCCAAACAATTTCTGGCGGGGGCCGGAAAAATAATCAGCAGACCTGGATTGCAAATCAATATAAACAGTCTTGCCTCCAGCCGACTCAAAAAATTATTTCGCAATGCTGCACAGATAGTCCAGTCATGCAGATCATCTTCTTCGGGTAATTTTTACCGCTTTATGCGTGCAATCTGGCAGCCATACGAAATAAAAAATCTTCTCGGCGATTATCATGAAAAAAGATTTTTGCTTGATGACCTTACAGACAATCTTTCTCTGGTAGAAAAAATGATGGCCTGGGACCTTTTTTATTATATTCCTGATGATATCTTGACTAAAGTCGACCGTGCCACAATGAGTACCGGCCTAGAAGGGCGCGATCCGTTTCTTGACCACCGGGTCATAGAAATGGCCCTGCAGTTGCCAGAATCAATGAAAATTCGCAACACAGAAAGCAAATCGGTTCTTCGCCGCCTGCTCAGCCGTCATATGCCTTCAGAGCTTTTTGAAAGGCCAAAGCGCGGCTTCCCGATACCTCTGGTGCAATGGCGCACCAGCGAAACCGGCCGCGAAATAGCGGCTGAAATCGATGCTTTTATCGCTGAGGGCGCATGTGGCCTGAACACAAAAACAGTCAGAAGCGAACTTGAATTTTATCGCCGCTCTTCCGGAAACGAATTTCAAATATGGCTTCTGTACGTTTTTGCCTCATGGGCACGCCGCTGGCTCGGTTAATGTAGTTGCTCAGGATTTATAAGACTATCTCACAGAATAATTTTCGGAGTGTACAGTCGGTTTATATGGAACAGCAAAATTCAAGACCAGCATTAAAACACGGCAACCTACTTGCGTTGTTTTTAATTATCACGGTTTGCAGTCTCTGCTCAGCCGCCTTCTGGCCTTTCTGGTCC
>DAOQWI010000178.1:3462-6963 GCA_035342015.1 Candidatus Ozemibacteraceae bacterium
CGGCGATGCCATCATTCACCTGGTTTATGCCGAACAGGCGGCTGCTGGTAAATGGTTCGAATTCAATCCTGGAGAAAAATCGGTCGGCACCACAAGTATTGGCTGGACCTACCTGATGGCATTTCTATTCAGATTTTTTGGCATGAAAACAGGTCTTATTTTTCAAAAAATTATTCTATGGGTAGCAGTTGTCACAATCCCGATCACAGTGTTTCTTTTTTTGCGACGCCTGCTTCCCAACTCCCTCTATTTATCGTTGTTCTGTAGCCTGCTGGTCGCCGCTAACCCGAGCTTTGCTTATAACGCACCCCTGGGTATGGAAAATCCGGTCTTTGCCGCTGTTGCTCTTCTTGCCCTCTTCAGTAAATTTGCTGCGATCAGGGCTATTGAAACCCGCTGGATTGACGCTGTCATCAGTGGTCTGATTCTAGGTGTAGCGACATTATTACGCCCAGAGGGAATCATCCTGATTGCCGCTGCGCTTTTAACTGCCATAATTTCACTTGTTAAAATCAGAGAGGCTCTGACTAAAAAAGTCATTTTACTGGCAGTTATAACTCTGGCGGCTTTCATTCCAATTGTCCTTGGTTTTGGCTTCTTATATCGGGAAACTGGAATACTCTTTGGTGGAGCTTCAGCAAAAGCTAGAGTAATGCAGGCCAGGATTCTCTCGCGGGAAATCATTCCTGATACTTTGTTTATCGACCTGAAGGTTCCGTTTCGCTGTATCGCGAATTTCCCAATGACCGCAGGGTTGTTACTTTTTCCATGGCTTCTGTTACAGTACAAGCGCAAAAACCCGAAAAATACATCAACAGACTCAACTAATGAACTTCAGACTGTTGGCGGGTTTATCTTTACACTTGCTTCCCTGGCATTGTATGCCTTCATAACAGGAGCAGCACATTTTGGTCGGTATTCCATTCCTATTCTTCCCTGCTTTGCAATAATTTTTGGTTACGCTATTCACCTGTTCTCGCGTCAGTTTGCATTATCCACAAAATATTTCATTGTCATTCTTTTGCTGTCCAGTCTCTGGTATATCCCCGCTTATACCGTCGAATGGTATCTTCGGCGATCAGACCCCCGACAACAGCCGGCCACGACCATAGAGGCACTTCTGAAAGCATCACGGAAAGAATCGAGAAAACTTGCCACAGATGCTTTTCTGCGTATGCATAACCTGACCGATGTGCCTGTCGATAAAGTAACAGGCATTGGCTGCATTGAGGTACAATGTCGTTTTGACTACGATGAAAGAATCAGGGTCGTCAGCCTTGATGGGCGCACCTGGCCAACTGACACCCCCATGCTCTTCCTGCCGGATGGTTCAATTGACTTCGTAAGCGTTATAACCACTCTTCGGCCTGACATAATTGTCGAAAAACCACAGTTTGTCAAAACAGGCAAACCGGACCTTATTACTCAATGGTTTGAGCTTTCTCCAGGTAAGTCAATATCTCCTCACCCTGAAATAACCCTTACCCGTAGTTCATACGGCCTTAAATTGGCTTATAAATAATGCAGCTGCATTGTTAGATATCTGTGCTTGAAATTGATGCACAGAAATTACTAAAAATTGCGTTTGCTGAAACAATCTTTATTCTTGCCTTAAAAAGTCTAATTGGCAGACTTTTTCGGAAAATCCCTGAAATAGATGTGGGGAATTGAAAAACCCTCTGGAATGTGTTTTAGTGAGAGTTACCAAGCGCCCACTTAAACACCCAAAGGGTTTTCGATGAAAAATATAACATCTCCACTTCTTCCTTTCAAGCTCAGTTCAACCGAAGATAAAATCACCCCAAACGCCGGTCTCGGTTTATTCGGTGAATTCCTTTATTCCCAGCGGCTTTCAGAGCTTCTTGATGAAAACATTCGCGGTTTCAAAAGCAACCACAGCTATAAACCCTCTGAATATATAGTTCCAATGCTTTTAATGCTGCATGGCGGCGGTCGATATATCGAAGATATCCGTGAAATTTCTGCTGACGAAGCTCTTTTACAACTGTTACAGATATCCGCAATTCCCAGCAGTAGTGCCATCGGCGACTGGCTGCGTTTTATTGGCGATGCCAGAGGCGGTATGTCCGGCCTTTCAAACTGCAATCGAGCGATTCTGAAAAAGGCTCTAAAACGAACCGGCAAAAAGGAATTCACTCTTGATATCGATGCAACCCAGATCATAGCAGAAAAGCAATCCGCCAGAACCACATACAAAGGCGAGCAAGGCTATATGCCAATAGTCGGTCATATCCAGGAAACCGGCATGGTTATCCACGAAGAATTCCGTGACGGTAATATCAGCCCGCACATGGGAAACATGGCATTTATAAAACAATGTTGCGCAAAAATGCCGAAGGGAAAAAAGATTGCGAGATTTCGTGCTGACAGTGCCAGTTATCAGGCTGAAATATTCAACTGGTGCGAGAAAAACAATATTAAGTTCGCTGTCGGTGGGCGCATGGACTCGTCGGTCAAGGAAATTATCAGCGATCTTGATGAGTCTCAGTGGCTTCCCTACGAAAATTCCTCGAGCATTGCCTGCGTTACACACAGTATGCAGAAAACTAAAAAAGCTTTCAATCTCATCATCATCCGTCGACCGTGGCAGCCAGATCTACTTGATCCAAATGCTGATGACAGCCAAAGATATGTGATCGTTGCAACCAACATAAAAGGGAAGCCTGCCTCGATAGTTCGATGGTATAACCAACGCGGCGAAGCCAGCGAAAATCGCATAAAAGAACTCAAAATCGGTTTCTCAATGGAATATATGCCCTGCGGTACAACAAAAGCCAATGCCGTGTTCTTCAGAATCGGTGTTCTGGCCTATAACCTTTTCAGGCTGTTCAAAATGGCGGCAATGCCAACAGAATGGGCTAAACACACGGTTCAAACATTCAGATGGAAGTTTTACCAGACCGCAGGAAAGCTTATAATGCATGCAGGGCAGGCATGGTTCAAAGTCAGAAAAACTTGTTTAAGCCTCTTTGAGGAGGTTAGATCACGAATTAAAGAATTCGCAGAATCGACTGCCTAAGCCTAAAAACGCAATAAGAAAGGAGAATAAAGCAGATTTACTGCGCCTGAAATACTGCTGATGCCATAAAAAGCACAGAAATATCAGTCGCATAGAACAAAAATGACCGACTTTTCTTTCGATCTGGTCCCAAAAATTCCAATTTTCAGATTTTTCGGGACGTTCAACAGGCCGAAAACTCTAAAACCCGTTCCACAAAAAATAGCAACGCTATTTTTCGGAAAATCTTAAAATTTGCGCATTCCTGGATGTTATGTTATAATTATTGCAGTTTCAGATCGGCACGTAATTTCGCGGTGCCCCCTCTGAATACCCGGGCGGTTTTTTTCCGGCGGATTAACCTGGCCCCTTCGCTCAGCCGGCATAATCGGTTTTGAGCCTTTCTCCACCGAAAAAGAAATGGATATTTCATGCCTACTCATTTTAGTCGCACCACCGCTACCCGTGAAAAAAGTCACAAT
>DAOQWI010000179.1:0-6950 GCA_035342015.1 Candidatus Ozemibacteraceae bacterium
TTGAGCATGTTGCCGGCATCCATCGAGCCTTCGGCTTTGCCGGCGCCGACGATGGTGTGCAGTTCGTCGATGAACATGATGATCTGCCCGTTGCTGCTTTTGATTTCGGCCAGTACGGCCTTTAGGCGCTCTTCGAATTCACCGCGGTATTTGGCGCCGGCGATCAGTGAGCCCATATCGAGAGCAAAAATAGTTTTGTCGCGCAGGCTTTCGGGCACGTCGCCCTGCAGAATACGCTGCGCCAGGCCTTCGGCGATGGCGGTTTTACCGACGCCGGGTTCACCGATGAGCACCGGGTTGTTTTTGGTTTTGCGTGAAAGAATGCGGGTGACACGTCGAATTTCGGCGTCGCGACCGATGACCGGGTCGAGTTTGCCGCTTTTGGCCATGGCGACGAGGTCGCGGCCATACTTGGCAAGTGCCTCGTAGGTCTGCTCGGGGTTGGCCGAAGTGATGCGCTGATTGCCGCGCACCGCGGTCAGTGCCTGCAGAAACTGATCGCGGGTCAGATTCAGCTCAGCGAAGATTTTGCCGACCGCAGTTGAAGAACCGCTTTCGATCATTGCGAGCACCAGATGCTCGACCGAGAGATACTCGTCTTTGAGACCTTTCATCTCTTCTTCGGCTTTGACGAGAATCTGTGACAGTTCACGGTTGATGTAGAACTTGTCAGGGGTCATGCCGGGGCCGCTGACGCGTGGCAGACGGCTGATTGCCAGCTGGGCGCGGTCACGCATCGTCGACAACGGTATATTGATGTTATTGAGCAGCCGCGGAACCAGATCGGTTTCGTTGGTGAGCATTGCTGCCAGCAGGTGCTCAGAAGAGATTTCCTGGTGGCCGTGCTGAACGGCGATGTTCTGGGCAAGCTGCAGCGCTTCCTGTGATTTTTGTGTCATTCTGTTGATATCCATATTCAGAACACCTCGTAAAAAATGATGATAATTTGATTCAAGTATTTGCAAACGGCGTGCCAGAATTGATGATGACCAGTCATGAGCAGCACTGAGGGCTGGTTACGGCAGAAAGTCGACCGGCAATTTCCATACAGGGGGCTGTCGCAGCAACGTCGCAGTGTACCGCGAATGCGTCACATTTGTCGCCATTAATTAACCCGGCGTTCGGAAAGGTTCTCGAATTAACTGTTTGCGAAAAGTTTGCTTGACACGAAATTTGGTACAGAGATATACCCTTTAGGTATCCATTGCCTGTTTAATTTTTTTCAGGAGAGATAAAGATGGCTCAACGAGGAATCCGTGAGTACCACGGCAAAAGAATGCTTGCAAGGCACCTTGACGGTTTTTGTGAAGAAAGCGTCGGTTACGACGGTCACATCGTTCTGGTCGACAAAGACACCGACTGGAACAAACTCAAAAAAGACAACCCCTGGCTGAAGACCGACAAGCTGGTCGCCAAGCCTGACCAGCTGTTTGGCAAACGCGGCAAACACGGGCTGGTTCTGGTTAATAAAGACATCGCCGAAACCAAAAAATGGATCGACGAGCGCATGGGCAAAAAGCAGGTTGTCAACGGTATCGAAGGCACTCTGACTCATTTCCTCATCGAGCCCTGCATTCCGCACGAAGCCGAATATTATGTCGCGATCAAATCGACTGCTGAAGGCGATGCAATTTATTTTTCGCTCGAAGGCGGCATCAATGTCGAAGAAAACTGGGACAAGGTAGTAGTAATCAAGGTTCCGATACTTGGCGGCATTGAAGACGTCAACGTCGAAAAGGCTCTGCCTGCTGCGCTGGGCAAGAACAAAAAGATGGTTGCCAGCTTTATTCGCGGTCTTTATAAGTATTTTGCCGCTCTGCACTTTGCCTATCTCGAAATCAACCCGTTCGCAATCGCCGGCAACAAAATCGTGCCGCTCGACATGGTCGCCAAGCTCGACGACACTGCCGAATTCTGCTGCAACAAGCTCTGGGGCGAAGATATCGAATTTCCGGCCGCTTTTGGTCAGAACCTCAGCCCCGAAGAAATGAAAATCCGCGAGCTCGATGCCCTGTCTGGCGCATCGCTTAAGCTGACACTGCTGAACCCCGAAGGCACCATCTGGAATATGGTTGCCGGCGGCGGCGCATCGGTTATCTATGCTGACACCGTCTGCGACCTTGGCTTTGCCAAGGAACTGGCTTTTTACGGCGAGTATTCAGGCAACCCCAGCACCAGCCTGACCTATGAATATGCGAAGGTCGTTCTCGATCTGATGACCCGCAAGCCCGATGCGAAAAAGCGCCCCAAGACTCTGATTCTCGGCGGTGGTATCGCCAACTTTACCGACGTGGCCAAGACCTTCACCGGCATCATCAAAGCTCTCAACGAGTATGGTGAAAAGCTCAAAAAGGTCAATGCCCGCATATTCGTTCGCCGTGGCGGCCCGAACTACCAGGAAGGCCTCGCCAATCTCAAGGCAGCCGCTGACAAGCTCGGCGTGCCGATCGAAGTGCATGGCCCCGAATATCACATGACCCGCGTCGTTTCAGACGCCCTGAAAACTGGTAAAGGAAAGTAATGCCATGAAAAAAAGACCAGATTATCTGCTTTTCGATAAAAATACGACCTCTCTGATTTACGGCATGCAGACCAAAGCAGTTCAGCGCATGCTCGATTTCGACTACTGCTGCCGCAGAACCACCCCGTCGGTAGCCGCTCTCGTTGACCCGGGTAAATTCGGCTCAGAAAAAGTTTTCTGGGGCAAAAAAGAAATTTTCATTCCGGTTTACCCCGATGTGAAAACCGCCCTGAAGAAGCACCCCGACATCGACGTCATGATCAACTTCGCCTCTTTCAGAAGCGCTTATGACACCACCATGGAAGGCCTCAACGAACCGAAACTGCGCACCATCGTCGTTATCGCCGAAGGTATGCCCGAACGCCAGGCCCGCCATCTGCGTGCCGTCGCCATCGAACGCGGCAAGGTCATCATCGGCCCGGCCACCGTTGGTGGCATCGCTGCCGGCGCTTTCAAGGTCGCCAATACCGGCGGTACCATCGAAAGCATTATCGAATCGAAGCTGCACCGCCCGGGTTCGGTCGGTTTCGTCAGCAAATCAGGCGGCATGTCGAATGAAGCCTACAACATCATCGCCCTGAATACCGACGGCCTCAACGAAGGTATCGCCATCGGCGGCGACGCTTATGCCGGTTCGACTCTGCTCGAACATCTGCTGCGCTTCGAAGCCAACCCGGCGATCAAGATGCTCGTCTGCCTTGGCGAAGTCGGCGGCGAAGAAGAATGGAAAATCGTTGAAGCGGTAAAAACCAAAAAGATCAAGAAGCCTCTGGTGATGTGGGTTACCGGTACTTCGATCAAATACATGCCGAAGGGCATTCAGTTTGGTCACGCCGGCGCCAAGGCCGATGCCAGCCGCGAAACAGCTGAAGCCAAGAACGCGGCTCTGCGTGAAGTCGGCGTCGTGGTGCCCGAATCATTCGATGATTACGACAAGGCAATCAAAGCCACTTACGAAGGTCTGGTCAAAAAGGGCGTCATCAAGCCGGCTGCCGAAGTCGAACCACCGGTGATTCCGATGGATTACGCCGAAGCGGTTGCCCGCAATATGGTGCGCAAGCCGACCAGCTTCACCTGCACCATTTCTGACGATTCAAAAGACGAACTGCTCTATGCCGGTCACAAGATCAGCAAGGTCATCGGCGAAAATTATTCGGTCGGTGAAACCATCGGCCTGCTCTGGTTCAAAGAACGCCTGCCGAAATGGGCCGCCGAATTCATGGAAATCGTGCTCAAGCTCTGCGCCGATCACGGCCCGGCCGTTTCTGGTGCCCACAATACCATCGTTACCGCCCGCGCCGGCAAGGATCTGATGAGTGCCGTCGCTTCCGGTATTCTGACAATCGGTCCGCGCTTCGGTGGCGCGGTTGCCGGTGCTGCTCTGATGTTCAAGGCCGCCCAGGATGCCGGTCAGTCGCCTGATGCGTTCATTGCCGACCTGAAGAAGAAAAACATCAAGATTCAGGGTATCGGTCATCGCATCAAGAGCCTGAAGAACCCAGATATGCGCGTTGAACTGCTCAAACAGTATGCCCGCAAGCATTTCCCGCGCACGAAACTGCTCGATTACGCGCTCGAAGTCGAACAGCTGACCACCGCCAAAAAAGACACCCTGATTCTCAATGTCGACGGCGCCATCGGCGTTCTTTCGGTCGATATGATGTACGGCCTCGGCTGGGATGAAGAAAGAATTCAGACCGTGGTCAACAGCGGCGGTCTCAACGGCCTGTTCCTGCTCGGCCGCACCATCGGCATGATCGGTCACTACATGGATCAGTGCCGCCAGAAGGCTGAACTCTACCGCCATCCGTGGGATGACATTCTCTACGATCTTCCCGCCGGAGAATAATCAGAAATTCTGATTTGAATCTGCAACAGGCCCGCTGAAAAATACTTTCAGCGGGCTTTTTGATTGCTGTAAAATTAAAGCCAATTAACCGGTTCTACGGATCGGTCTAAGTCGGGCTGCTGATATATATATTCAGGCTTTGCTGATGCTGAACAGGCGGCGGGAGTCTTTTTTGCCTTTGATTGAAAAATGGCCGAGATCGCTGGCTTTTAGGCCGTCTGGCAGGCCAGCTGTCGCCTCTTCGGTCGCTACAATGGCGGTGTTCTGCCGCAACGCGTCTGCCTGTGAAAAGCAGCGGGCGGCAAGGTTTACGGGGTCGCCGATTACGGTAAAATCGCGGCGCTGTTGACTGCCCATCAACCCGGCGATAACTTCGCCGGCATGGATGCCGCATAAGGTTTTCAGACTGCCGTGGTTACTCAGACAGATCTCAGCAGCGGCAGTGAAGGCCCTGGCAATAAACTGTTTTGCAGTAGAATTCGTATCTGAGCTGGCAAAAAAGACTGCCAGAATCTTTCCTTCCATGATTTTGTCGACTTCGCCGCCGGCTTCGATAACCTTCTGGCAGACAACCGTAACCCATTCATCGATGCCGTTTCTTATCATTTCATTGTCTGAATTTTTAAGAAATCCGGCGAAGTCAGCAATGCCGATATATGCCACAGCCGCGACTCGTTTGTGCCCTTTTCTTGCTTCATTTTCGCTTTCTTCTGAAGCGGCCATCTGTGAAGCACTCTGGGAGACCATGCGCGCCAGGGTTTCTTTTTCTGCCAGCTTTTTAACCATCTCTGAAAAAGCGATTGCGATGTTTTCCAGCTCATCATGGCGATGAAACGTCAGAGAAAAGTTGAAATCGCCTGAATTGACCCTGTTGATCGACTTCAAAAGCATTTTCAGCGGACCGGTTATATCGGCAGCTGTCTGCATTGCCAGAAAAGAAAGGGCGATAATGAAAAACAGCAGCATTGCCGCGAACCAGATAAGTCTCTGATTGATATAGTCAGAAAAGGCTGAAAGCCTGCTGCTTCCAAGAAAAATGAACTGGGGAAAGGCATTACTCTGACAGGTCGTGACGAAATAATCTTCGCCTTCATAATTCACGGTTCTTTCGATATGCCCGATTACTTTTGCCTGTCGGCCGATGTCGCGCAGAAAAGGGTATCTTTCGCCTGTTTCCGGCAGAACGGGCAATCCTGGGTTAATGCGGTTGATGACATGTATCTCGAAAGCGAGCGGATCTGAGTTCGGGCTATAAAAGCTGGAAGCGAGAATACGGGCCAGTGCAAATTTGTCACTGTGAAATTGAGATAGAACGAGAAGAATTACTCCTTCGGGGGTCAGCGAATCGGGGAAGAAAATCTGGTGAATGATATCTTTCGAAACGCCACCGAACAGCGAAATCCCTTTTCCCTGACCAAAAAGGATGTCGTGGATGGTATTTTCGCCGAAAGTCGATGCAAGAACCTCAAAGACCATCTCGGTCGTCATTTCCTGCAAGACGATCTGTCTTGCATCTCTTTTTCGACTCAGAGCAAAATTGTTGCCTCTCAATCTCTCTATAACCCTTCCCGTAAAGAAGGAGAAAGTGTTTTTCATAGGTTCGGAGTCTTCGGCAAAATTGCCGTTTATCTGCAGAAATTCTCCTGGTCCGGCAGCAAACTCGATCATGAGAGCATTGATCCCGTAGCCACGGCGTATCTGGACGACGTCGGTGAAAAAGCCGGTAAGGAATCTTCTTAATTCGATCGATGCGGATGCAGAAGATGCAAAGGTTGGCGAAGAAATAGCGAAATGATTTTTCGCAGCGTTCTGCAGCATGTTCTGCAATCTTCTGGGTATTTCATGCTGGCTTAAATGTATTTTTTCTTCAATTCTGGCAACTCTTTGAAGAAATTCTGATTTGTGATTTTCAAGCAGATTTTGCTTCCAGCCGCCATAAATAAGGCAGATGAGCAGAATAACCCCGGTTGCCGGCACCAGAATAACCCCGATGAAACTTGCAAAAATCTGCCATTCAACTTTAACTGCCAGACCTTCCTCGCGTGTTCCCAGAAACCATGAGATTGCCAGGATTACGGCCATGATTGCCAGGATACTCAGAAAGAGCGTTAAATAGAATTTTCCGGTCTCAAGCTCTCTGTCGGGGCTGTTAAAAGCCATAAGCAATTTTTTTTCTTTATTATTAATGAGTATTTTATCGGCGATTATTTCTGTTGCAGATGTTTCAGACCTGTGACAAAGCGCCAGAAGCTTCTCTGAAAGACTGGCCGTCTGTTGATTCTCTTTAACCGGCAGCAGCGGGTGTTTTTCTGATAAATTGTGGCGGAGAACGCCGTTACTTAGATTCAGTTCAGCAAAGCCTGCAGAAGTTCCGTGCGGGCGATAATTCAATTCCGAACCGTTTTCAGGATTCTGGCAGATAATCATTACGCCGCCCAGCAGAAACTTTGGCAGCAGCGCATTGTCGAAAAGCCCGTAATGCCTCAGCTGCCAATTGTCGGGGGCTGGATAGAGATATCTGATCGTTGCCGATTTTTGGATAGCCCCCGGATTGATTATCGGTTGCCAGAAAATCAGGCA
>DAOQWI010000180.1:0-6936 GCA_035342015.1 Candidatus Ozemibacteraceae bacterium
CGCCCGCAATCAGGAAAAACTGCCGGTGAACGTGCCGAAAGCCTCGAGCGCCACAACCATGGAAATCGACAGCATGACCGTTCAGATTGCCAGAAACGGCCGTCTGTATGTATCTGGCAAACCGGTTGAAATGACCGATCTTACCACCTCGATCAAGACCTGGACCACCAACTCACCTGACCGCCCGATTATGGTTGAAGCAGACAAAGATGCCAACTATGGTCGCATCGTTTTTGTTCTCGACGCTATTCGTAACGCCGGTGCCGTGAATATCGGCCTGGCAACCAGACCCGAAATGAAGTAAAACCATGAAACTCCTGAAAAAACTCAAAGCCGAAAATGTTGAAGGAATGGAAGAGCTGCAGCTTTCCGTTCTTCTGCATCTTTCACTTCTGCTGGCCCTCTCAGCTTTCTTTGCCTGGCGCTCCGTCAGTGCTGAACCGCTGCAGAAACCGGTAGTGCCCGTTAAGCTTATCGCTCCGGTCAATAAACCGCGCGTCGGTTCTGGCCAGGAACAGAAAAAGGAAACGGGCGCAAAGAAGTCTGCCGGCAGCGAAAACAGGGTTAACAAAGCCAAACAGAAGAACACGGTCAAAAAAGACACCAAACCAAAATCTGCAGTAAAACCCGAAAGCACCAACCCGAAACCGGCAGCTCCCAAAGTTGAAACTCCGGCTCCAGTTGCCACACAGGTTAACGACAGCCCGATCGTTTCAGAAACCCCGGTCGACACCACTAAACCCTCGGTCGTTCAGGAAACCACAACTACCGATGCCCCGGTCAGACCAACTCACACTGTTCCTTCGTTTGAAGCTCTGAGTCATCTCAGCCTCGACAAGAGCAGCGCCAGTGACCCGACCCCTGACCTCACCGGCCCGCTGACCAGCGGTCAGCCTGACATGCTGATGCCAGACTCGATGCTGGCCGACGAGAAAAATACTGCCAATCCCGAAGATTTTATGCCTGCTCCGACCGGAACTGAAGATGGCAAGGTTGACAATGGCGCCGGCGTCTTCGAAATCGGTTCGATCGAATCGTTTGGTGGCAGCGGCGAACGCTTCAGCCCGCCTTCGATTCTTACCAGAGTATTACCTGATTACCCGGCATGGGCTCGCAAGAGCGGCGTGCATGGTAATGCAGTCTATCGTGTTCTGATTCAGCGCAGCGGCACTGTCGGTGACGTTGTAACCATGAGTTCGACCATTGACCCTAAACTGGCCATCAATGGCGCTCAGGCGCTGAGACGCTGGGTATTCTCACCGGTTCTCAACAATGGCGAGCCGAAAGAAACCTGGGTAAAAATCACCGTGCAGTATTCGCTTAACTGATCAGAACCTTATTAAGCACCTTACTTACCGCTGCAGCCAACCCGACTGCAGCGGCTTGCTTTTAGTCGCTTCGCTGCGTTAGAATACGCCACAGCAAATCTTAATTTCAGGAGCATTTATGTTGAATTACATTCTGATCGCACTGCTCGCTATTGCACCGATGGCCATGGCCCAGGTCCCCGAAGGTGTCACCCTCGAAAAGGCTACCAACCCGCTGATTAAAATCACCACAGCCAAAGGTGAAATGGTTCTCGAACTCTACCCCGATGTCGCCCCGAAACATGTTGAAAGCATGCTGAACCTGATTCGCAAAGGTTTTTACAACGGTCTGGCATTTCATCGCGTTGTTCCGGGTTTTGTAATTCAGGGCGGCTGCCCCAATTCAAGAGAAGGCGCAAGCGGCATGCCCGGCACCGGTGATGCCGGCTACAAACTCAACGCCGAATTCAACGCCCGCAAGCATCTCAAAGGCACTCTGGCAATGGCCCGCGCCGCCGACCCGAACTCAGCCGGCTGCCAGTTCTATATCTGCCTCGATGCTATTCCGCATCTCGATGGTCAGTACACGGTTTTTGGCCAGGTCGTAAAAGGCCATGACGTGCCCGAAAAAGTCGCGGCCAATGATCGCATGGAAATCACCATCCTGCAGGACATGGCTGCTTCAGCCACCGTCGCTCCCTGACGCAAACAGCTAAGGCCCGGGCGGTCTTTGCCCGATAGTTTCTATAGGGTAAAAGACCGCCGGAGGTTACAAATGCAATTTTCGCCTGAACTGATCCAGAAAAATGTTCCGCTGAAGAGTCTCGTCACCTTCAAACTGGGTGGCCCGGCTGAGTATTTTTATACGGCCGACAACAGTGAAAGCCTGCGGGCTGCCGTTGAATGGGCCCGGCAGCAGAAAATGCCACTGTTCATTCTCGGCGGCGGTTCGAATCTGGTAGTTTCAGACGCTGGCCTCGAAGGCCTGGTGATTCACAACCGCTGTATGGAAGTCAACAGCGTTGACACAGAAAAGCACCAGATCGACATCTCATCAGGCTACGACTTTGAATATCTTGTTGAACTGGCCCAGAGACACGGACTTGCCGGCACCGAATCATTTGCCGGTATTCCGGGCAGTATCGGCGGCGCCATTTACGGCAACGCCGGCGCTTATGGCCGCTGCATCGCTGATGTTCTCATCGACGCCCGCGTTCTCTGCCCGGATGGCAGCATTCAGACTGTTGACAATTCTTTTTTCGGCTTCGACTACCGCACCAGCCGGCTCAAAACTGACCCACACATCATTCTCAGCGCCAGATTTCAGCTTGAAACCGGTAATGCCGACGAGATCAAGGCGAAAATGGATGATATCGTTGCACAGCGCCACAGCAAGCACCCGCCCTACGAAATCGGCTGCGCCGGTTCGTTTTTTAAAAACCTGCCACCACTGCCGGGTGAAGATCGCCGCCGCGCTGCCGGGGCAGTTCTTGAGCAGGCCGGGGCTAAAAAAATGTCATGTGGTGGCGCGTCGGTTTTCGAAAAACACGCCAACTTTATCATCAATACCGGTAATGCTACTGCCAGCGATGTTAAAAACCTGGCTGCCATGCTTAAAGACAAAGTCAAAAAAGAATTCGGCATCGAACTTTGCGAAGAAGTTCTCTATGTCGGCCGCTGGCCTTCAGCTCAAGCCGCCACGCACAACCGTTAATTTATCTGGTCTGGCAGACAGACTGGTTGGCAATCCTCTGGATATTCAGACAAGGCTTAAACTATAAAACCCCGTTGAGTTCAACGGGGTTTTATAGTTATTATCGTTTTATCGATTACTCAGCCTCGGTCACGGTCGGCAAGCATCTGCGGATATTTAGACTCGTAGTCACGCAGCA
Organism: Candidatus Ozemibacteraceae bacterium; assembly: GCA_035342015.1. Classification (GTDB taxonomy): domain Bacteria; phylum Muiribacteriota; class Ozemobacteria; order Ozemobacterales; family Ozemobacteraceae; genus Rifleibacterium. Next base: position 3,200 of record DAOQWI010000180.1, read on the forward strand.
TGTTGCTGGCTACGCCAGAAAGACCAATCAGAGCAAACAGATTTGGCAGTGCCATCAGCCCGTTTGCGAGGTCAGACATATTCCAGACGAGTTCGAGCGGCACGGCAGCCCCGACCGGTATAAGCAGAACATAGATCAGGCGGTAAGCAAACACAGCTTTTTTGGCTTTAATCGGGTTGGAATCGAACATATAGCGAACCGACCGGTCGCCATAATAGCTCCAGCCGACCATGGTTGTAAAAGTGAAGAACACCAGGCCCAGGCTGACGACATGATGGCCCCAGGCAACATTGTGCTTATAGGCAGCGGCGGTAAGTTCTGCACCTTTGAGGCCAGCAAAAATTGCAGCATCGGCCGGATTGAAATAACCGCTGGTGATGATTACCAGAGCAGTCATAGTGCAGATGACAAGTGTGTCGATAAAAGGCTCAAGTAGAGCGACAAAACCTTCGCGTATCGGAACCGAGGTTTTGGCAGCCGCATGAGCGATCGGAGCGGAACCAAGACCTGCCTCATTCGAGAAGAGGCCTCTGGCAACACCCCAGCGCATCGCCTGCGAAACGGTATAACCGAGCACACCGCCGGCGGCTTCCTTCAAGCCGAGGGCCGAGCCGAAAATCATCTGAAAGGCTGGAATAATATTGGCCCGCTGTATGAAAAGTATGTAAAGCGAAGCAAGAACGTAGCCCAGTGCCATAAACGGCACAACTTTGTCGGCAAAACTCGCAATTCGGCGAATGCCACCAAGAATGACCGCACCAACCAGTATGGCGATAGCAATGCCGATGGCAAATTTTACCGGGTCAGCGCCTTCACTCACCGGGCCCGCAGTCAGGCCTGCATCGGCAAGATAATTATGCAGCGGTGCCGCCACAGAATTTGCCTGCACCATATTACCGATACCAAATGAGGCGACAAAGGTAAAAATTGCAAATAGCAGGCCCAACCAGGGCTTTTTCATGCCATCGCGCAGATAATACATCGGGCCGCCGGCAACTTCGCCGTCGGCATCGATAGTGCGAAAGTTCATCGCCAGAGTGCAGCAGGTAAATTTAGTGCACATGCCGATAAACGCGCTCACCCACATCCAGAACACTGCCCCGGGGCCACCGCTGGCAATTGCCGTGGCCACGCCGGCAATATTACCGGTGCCAACGGTTGCCGCCAGGGCCGTTGAAAGCGCCTGAAAATGGGTTATTTCGCCTTTATCGTCGTGCTTGGCCCAACGACCCGAAATCAGTGACCAGGCATGCCCGAAAAAGCGAATCTGAACGAAACGCATGCGAATCGTCAGAAAAATGCCGGTTCCGACGATCAGAAACATCAGAAAGTAACCCCAGACAAAGCCATTAATCGTATCAACCAATCTGGCTAGTGCTTCCAACAAATACCTCCATGGGCAAAACGAATTTTCTCAAATCTATTATCGGGAACAGTGCTTTTCTGCCGCAGCTTTTTTTCACAAATTTAAAGCTATTGCCAAAGCATTCTCAGAACAACGTCGCCGCACCAAGGCTCCCTGCCTGATTGTGAAATTTTTCGCGACACCCTCGATCAACCTCAAAGTCGAATTGAGAATCAGGCCAATTATGTTTTCAAGGCTTAATTTTGCATTTGCGCTGAGCTGTTCAGCCCCGCCATCACATCCTGCAGTTGAACCGGACAACTTTTGTTTATGCACTATTTAGTAATTGCCGGGGGGTTGATTAAACGACGCGATTATCTTAGAATCGAGCATATATTCTTTACCAGGAGTAAACCATGACCGGCCAGGGTTCATCAGGCAATGTAATTGCAGCACTCGCCAGCTTTTTCATTCCCGGGCTTGGGCAGCTCATTCAGGGGCGCCCGTTTGCAGCCTTCTTTTACTTTGTTGGTCACTTGCTCCTCTGGATCATCTTTCTCGGCTGGATAGTCAACCTGATTGCCGCTCTTGATGCCGCCTGGTACAGACCCTGATTTTGTTTTGCCGCTAATCTTTCCGAAGATCAGTTCGCAAAGACCTCTGGTCAGATCTTCATAAAATCTTTCTGGAGGCTTTTTATGAACGATTCTTCTGCTGCTCCTGCGAATGTATCTCAACTTTCAACCGAAACCGAAATAAGGCGGATAACGATCATCGGTCTGGCCGTCAACCTCTTCCTGACTCTCGGCAAGATTGTCATCGGGTTTATTGGCAACAGCAGCTCGGTAATTGCCGATGGCGTTCACAGCCTTTCTGACGCCTCGACCGACATCGCAGTCATCGTCGGCGTCAAATACTGGAACCAGCCACCGGATTCCTGCCATCCATACGGACATCGACGTATCGAGGCAATGATCTCAATTTTCATTGGCGCGGTTCTTGGCCTTGCTGGCCTCTTTCTTGGCTGGGGAGCAATCGAAAAATTTCATCACGGGCTATACGTGGTTCCGGCAGGCATTACTCTCATCATTGCCATTATCTCGATTATTTCTAAAGAGTGGCTCTACCGCTGGACCGCGGAAGTCGGAAAAAGGGTTAAGTCTTCTGCAGTAATAGCCAATGCCTGGCATCATCGTAGCGACTGTCTGTCATCGATTCCTGTTGCGATCGCCATCAGCCTGGCAATGTATAACCCGAAATGGGCCTTCATGGACCCGGTGGCCACACTTGCTGTCTCGGCCTTCATCATTCAGGCCGCCTGGAAAATCTGCAGCCCGTCACTGGCTGAACTTACCGATGCCGGAGCCGATGCCGGGGTTCTGAAAACCATCGAAACCATAGTATTGAAGGTAGATGGTGTCGAATCCGTGCATGCAGTGCGCTCGCGTTTTCACGGTTCAGGACTGCATGTGGATCTGCACATTCAGGTTGACGAAAACCTTACGGTGCGCGAAGGGCACACAATATCAGGCATCTGCAAGCGTCGCCTGCTCGATGAAGGGCCAGACATCGTCGACGTTCTCGTTCACATCGAGCCCTACGAACAACATTGAATTGCCCGGCTGAAAAAAACGCGGCTTTATGTTATAAAACAAGTATACCCACTCCTCAAGGAGCCAACTTTTTATGAAGGATGCCCAGACCGAAGCCCCGGTGAGCGTTGTTTCGACCATTCGCTTCGACGACAACACCCTGGGTCGGAAAAAGCGCGACGAGCTCAAAGCGCTTCTCGAAAGCTGCCGCGGCCAGAAGCATCTCGTCGTCATTCAGAATTACCCTGATCCAGATGCGATTTCAACCGGTCTTGCGCACAGGGTTATCTCTGAAGCCCATGACATTCAGGTCGACATCATTTATGCCGGGATGATAAGTCATCCCGAGAATATCGCTCTTGTAAAGCTACTTGGTATAGAAATGCGCCGCTGGGAAAGCGGTCTTGATCTTTCGCAATATCAGGGTGCTGTCTTTGTCGACAACCAGGGCACCACTGCCGGGCCAATCGTCGATGCTCTGCAGGCCGCCAGAATTCCAGAATTGATCATCGTCGATCATCATGAACTGCAGAACCGTCTGAAACCGGGTTTTTGTGATATCCGCAAAGTCGGAGCCACTGCCACCATATTCGCGGATTATTTTCGTGAGGAGTTGGTCACCCTTGAACGCTCGAAAAAAGAGCATATTATGGTTGCGACTGCTCTGATGCACGGCTTGCGAACCGACACCTGCGGGTTCATTCGGGCCAATCCTGAAGATTTTCGCGCCGCTTCGTTTCTCAGCCGATTTGTCGACAGCGACCTGCTGGCGCAGATAACCAGCCAGGCTCGATCGAGAC
>DAOQWI010000181.1:0-6929 GCA_035342015.1 Candidatus Ozemibacteraceae bacterium
GCCGCCGACGCCGGACCGGACGCAACTGATTCTGCGCCAATCACGAGCCTGAAGCTCAACAAAACGAGTGCCAAAAGAACAACAACTAAATAGGGTCGACGTGCAAACATTCCTGTTCCCTCTATTCTGATTTCTGGTAAACCGTCATCGTAACAAAGGTAAACCTTCCATGTCAAACTTATAAGCTTTCATCAAACTCTTAACGTTTATTTATCGGCGTTTTTCTTTGCTTTCCGAAGTACTCATCGTAAAGGCATTCAATGCACCGCAAATCACGAGGCGGCAAAAAAAATGAAATCAGCAGTTCAAAATCGTCATTGTGTTAATAATAGGAGATTTAAGTGGCCACAGACGAGGTTGCCGCCGTATACGTTCCGTGCATAAAATCGTGAATGGTGGGTAAACTACTGACTTAAATGCGACAACCGGCATGGCAAGCTTGCTATGAATATCTGCACAAATATATGACAACATGGGTGGTCTTGTAATAAACTATCAGACAGACATGAATGAGGAGCAAGCATGCCCGACAAAAAAAGATTACGGGAAGTCACCTTCTTTTCTCTTTTTCTTCTGCTGCTGATCGGCTTTTTTCTGCTGATCAGCGAGACGGCAGACGCGCGGGCCGGCGGCGGTCATAATTATTCTGGCGGTGGCGGTTCAAGCAGCGGCCGGCGCAGCAGTGGCGGCGGCGGCGGTGAGCTTGACCTGATCTTTCTTCTCATCCGGCTGATCATTCACTACCCGGCGGTCGGCATACCAGTGACTATAGTAGTGGTTTTTGTGGTGGTCAAAGGCTACCACAAGGGCAACGACGCCTGGGTCGACCACACAATCATTAAAGGCATGCGGGTCGCACCCGACAGTCAGGCCGCAGTTGCCCTGACCGAGCTGAAAAAGCGTGACCCCGACTTTGACGACAATCTGTTCAGAAAACGCGCCGAAAAGGCTTTCGAAATTATTCAGAAGGCCTGGTCAGACCGCAATCTGGCCGATGCCCAGTATTTTCTTTCTGACGGAGTATTCGAACAGTTCAGCATTCAACTCGATGAAATGAAAGAAAAGGGCATCATCGACCACATGGAAGGCCTGAAAATTCTGAGCGCGAAGCCGGTAAAATTTCAGTCTGACAAAAATTTCGACGTTATCCACCTGCGTATCGACGCGCAGGCGATCAATTACCGCAAAGACGAAAAGACCGGCAAAATGCTCAATGGCTCACGCTCCCCGGAAAATTTCGCCGAGGTCTGGTCGTTTCTGCGCAAGCCCGGCGTGCGCACCCTGAAAAAGCCAGGACTGATCGAAGGGCAATGCCCCAACTGCGGTAACCCCATCAAAGTCGGGCGCCTGACAAAATGTGAAGTCTGCAATTCGCTGCTGCGGTCGGGCGAACACGACTGGGTGCTCGCCGGTATAACCCAGGCCTGTGAATGGTCATTCAGACCGGATCGTATTGTTCCGGGTCTTGGTGATATGGTCGAAGCCGACCCGGGTTTCAACATGCAGCATCTTAAAGACAGGGTCGCGGTGATGTTCTGGCGAAAACTCGAGGCTGAGCGCAAGGGTAATGTGGCGCCATTGCGAAAAATAGCACGCAATGAACTTTGTGATGCGCAACTGCAGTGGTATAAACCAGATAAAAGCGGCGCCAGACGTTTTTACACTTCGTGCGCCGTTGGCGCCATCGATCTTTTAGGCATCGAGCTGAAGGAACCCGACGACCAGACCTACGTCGAAGTAATCTGGAGCGGTCTGCCCTCAATTCTCACGCCGAACAAAAGCATAGAAACGGCGCCAAAGCCAATCAACTTCAGACATGTCTTTGTTCTCGGGCGCAAGCACGGGGCACAGACGAAGGTTTCCTCATCGCTGGCCAGCACTCAATGCCCGTCATGCGGAGCACCGGAGCAGAGCGGCACCGCAAATGAATGCCCATACTGCGGAACCGTGATGAATGACGGCAGCAGTGAGTGGGTGCTCGAAGCCGTCGTTGACAAAACCGACCCGCAGGTAAGTGCAGTTCTCACAAAAATGAACCAGCTGCGGCAGAACACGGCAAAGCAGCGACAGGCTCAGGTGCAGCCTGGCCAGGGCGATGCAGTGACAGCGGTGCCATTTTCCCAATATGGCCTGCCCGGCCTGGAACTGGTTAAATGGTCCGCGGCAATGATGCTTGCTGACGGCCAGATCGACCCGAAAGAGCTCGAAATGCTTAACAGCATCGCCCGACAGCGTGATGTTTCGGGGCAGAAACTGCAGAACATCATAACTGAATTGCAGGCGGCAGCTGATCCGGTTGACTTTGTCATGCGAACCAGCACTCTGGCCACCAGCAACGAGCTTCTCACTCAACTCGCCAGGGTAGCACTCTCTGACGGCCGTCTGTCGACCGAAGAAACTGCCATGCTGCAGCGGGTTGGGCAGAGAATCGGCATGTTGCCGGCAGATATCGACATGCTCGTCAGTCGCGAGCGGCGCAACCTGTATCAGGAAGCGAAGATGGCGATAGCACAGGCGAAACGCAACAAATGAATTTGACAATGCTTTGCACATGGATATTTTCTGATAAGTCGATCGGACAGAGATAAACAGAGGAGGCGTAGAATGCAGAATTTCACTTTTAACAATCCGACAAAGATCATTTTTGGCAAAGGTACAATCGGGGCACTGAAGCGCGAGATACCGGCCGGCAAAAAGATCATGCTGATATACGGTGGCGGCAGCATCAAGCGCAATGGCACTTATGACGAAATCATGGCCGCGCTCGAGGGCCGCGAAGTTTTCGAATTCGGCGGCGTCGAACCGAACCCGACTTACGAAACGCTGATGAAGTGTGTTGAAGAGGTTAAAAAGAACGGTGTCGATTTTCTGCTTGCGGCTGGTGGTGGTTCGGTAATCGACGGCACCAAGTTTGTGGCGGCGGCCGCACTTTTTGACGGCGACCCCTGGAAAATCCTGCAGACTTACGGTTCTTGCGTTAAGGCTGCCCTGCCCTTCGCGTCGGTATTGACGCTGCCGGCAACCGGCTCCGAAATGAACAGCGGTTCGGTAATCACCAGGGTCTCGATGAAGGCGAAGCTGCCGTTTAACAGCAAACTGGTTTTTCCGATGTTTTCGGTGCTCGATCCGCTCAAAACCTATACATTGCCGCACAATCAGGTTGCCAACGGTGTCATCGATGCCTTCATTCACATCGTCGAGCAGTATCTGACGACACCGGCGCATGCCAAAGTGCAGGATCGTTTCGCCGAAGGCCTTCTGCTGACCCTGATCGAAGAGGGTCCGCTTGCCCTCAAAGACCCGGAAAACTACGATGTCAGAGCCAACATCATGTGGGCCGCGACCATGGCTCTTAATGGCCTGATCGGGGCCGGGGTTCCGCAGGACTGGTCGACGCACATGATCGGGCACGAGTTGACCGCTCTTTATGGCCTCGATCACGCAGTTACCCTCGCCATCGTTCTGCCCGGCAACCTCACCCTGCGCAAAGAAGTCAAACGACAGAAGCTTCTGCAGTTTGCACAGCGCGTCTGGGGCGTGAAGTCTGGTAATGAAGATCACCAGATCGCTGAAGGCATAAGAATGACCCGTGAATTCTTCGAATCCCTCGGCGTCAAGACCAGACTCAGTGATTACAAGATCGATGCCGCCGGCATCGAAAAAGTAGTGGCGCAGCTTAAATCGCATCAGATGATCAAGCTTGGTGAAAATGGCGATGTCACTCCCGATGTCGCAAGACAGATTCTCGAACTCTGCCTGTAATAAAGGAAACGCGCTTGCTTCTCATACCGGTAATTACCTCTGACCGCGGGTGTTTTGAAAACATTGTCGCACTGCTGCAGCAGAACGGCGAAAACTGCGAAACTCTTCAGCTTGCCGAAACCGGCGAAGCTGAGGAGTTTCTGCGCATTGAAATGCCGGAACTGGCGGTCATCGACTTTGCCGACTCCGGCATCGACAGCTCCAGACTGCTCGATACGGTCAGAGGTGATTCCTGGCTTCTCAGCACCGGTCTGATCGGACTGTGCGATTCCCCGGTCAAACTGCGTGAATCAGGCATTCTCAAGGGCGTAAACACCATTGCCCTTCTCGATAAAGGCCGTATCAGCCGGCAGTTTCCGCAGGTAATCAATATTATCTGCAACAACCGGCACATGCTGTTTCACCGGGTGATCGGCAACGATTTCGGAGCCGAGATTTCGTCGAGTTTCGAGCTGCGCAACGACCCTCTCGAAGCCGGGGTATTTACCAATCTGATCTGCAACTATCTTTTCAATATGAACTGCATCGATGCAGGTTTGCGCGAGCAGCTGAACTTCGTCCTCGTCGAGCTGCTGATCAATGCCATCGAGCATGGCAACTGCGGCATCTCTTATGAAGAAAAGACCGCCTGGCTTGAAAAGAACAACGATATCTGCGAACTGATCGACCGCAAGTGCGAAGACCCTGCCATCGCCGCGAGAAAAGTATTTCTGCAGTATGCGATCGAACCGGCAGTATCGCGCTTCACAATCACCGATGAGGGTGCCGGTTTCGACTGGCGGGCCCTGAAAACTCCATCGATTGAAGAGCAGGTGTTGAGTCTGCATGGCCGGGGCGTGGCACTTTCGCGCGAAATGACCTCGAACCTCACTTACAACGACCGTGGCAACCAGGTAAGCTTCGAATTCAACCACAAGAGCGGAGTAAACAATGTCAGCCCGGCCCTGTTCCAGGATCTGGAAACCGTTGAATTCAAGCCGGGCGAAACGGTTTTTAACGAAGGCGAGCCAAGCAACTATCTCTATTACATTTCCGCCGGCAGTTTCGAGGTGCTGGTTCAGGGGCAAAGGGTTTCGACGCTGCGCCCCGAAGATATTTTTCTCGGCGAAATGTCTTTTCTGCTGAGCAATAGGCGCAGTGCCACGGTGCGTGCTGTTACCGCAGCAAAACTGATCAGGGTGTCAAAAAAAGAGTTTGTCGAAGGCATCAAAGAGAAGCCGCATTATGCACTGTTTCTGTCGCGACTGCTGGCGCGCCGCATCGAACGGCTGAACCAGAGCATTGGCACCCACAAAACCTGAACACGGATAAACGCAAGAAAATCGAACCGCGGATGAACACAGCTGAACACGGATAAAACCAGATAAAACTGGTATGTCTGAAAATCTGGCAAAAGCGGGCAGCTGGCAATAAATATTTCAGCGCAGCGGGAACAGTTCACGCAGTTTTTCGCGGCGCTGGCTGTCGTTTTGCTGCATTTTTTCCCAGTCGGGGCTGACCAGTTTGAGCATGTCGCCGACTTTTTCGCGAATTGACGGTTCATGAATTGCGGCCCGGGCGAAAACTGCCTTAAGGACCGAAGTCATTACCCCCATGGTATCAAAAAAACCGCTGAGCTGGGCAGGAGCAGCGGCAAGGCCAGACTGCTGCAAGCCTTCAGACGGAAATTTTGCCACCGGATATCCTTCAGAACCAGCCTGCAACAGACTGAATTCAAGAACCGGCTCGGCGGCTTCGGCGATGAACAGCTGCAGAGATTGCAGAGGCAGCGGAGCAGAAGCATTGAACGTGGCCAGACAGCGGTTTCCCCTGACGGTCTGACCTGAAAATTTCTGCAGGTTATTTTCTGCCGGATGCAGCTGCAGGTCTTTATCAACCTGGGCGAAAAGCTTTTTAAAATCAAGATCGATGCGGTTTTTAATGACACCATCGACCGGCTGATTGAAGGAAAAATTGGCGTTTACCTGCTCACCCTGCTGCAGCAACTCGAAGACAACACCAGAAGACGCGATGATCGTCAGTTTCTCAGCAAACGGATCGTTGATCATCGTCATCTGATCGGCAATAACCATTATCGGGGTTTCGTCGCGGGCATCGAAAACCTGCAGAGAATAGCTGTCAGAAGCGGTGAAACGCAGCCGGCAGAAAAGATGCACCGGCGATTCTGGCAGGCGCAGGTGCATGTCTAGCGCCAGAGAGGGATAGCTATCTCCGGGCAGGGCAACATTTCTGACGAATTGCTCAAGCCAGGGCTGAATTCCGGCAATACAGAGTGCCGGCGCGAGAATCTGCGCACACACAAGAAAAATCAGCAACCTTCGAACGCTTTTTGTCATCGCAGCTGTTCCGATTCGGTTTTTCGGGCTCTTTACATGCCGCCCGAGGCGGCAAATTCTACGTGGTGCTGCATCAGCAGCATCCCTGCCAGAATCAGCAGAAAAATGCCGATCATTACAGCCATGACTTTGCGATGCATGGCTTCTTTGTCATACACGGGCGGGGGTTCGATTATCTCAGGTGTAACCACCTTTTTACGCTTGGCACCAGTCTTTTTAGGTTTTGGCTGAATGTCTTCGAGTTCTTCTTCGCTCATGTTGTTTTCCCGGGGATTAAGATATGGCAAGCATATCACAGAACATTTCAGAGTAAAACTTACCTTTTTTCAGTTTTTCAGAAATTCCTGCAAAACCTTGAGGTTTACCTCGGTTCTTATTTCAGGTGTTGCCGGCTCAGCAACAACTCCTCGATCAAAGCCATTTGCGCCGTTTAAAACCGCCTCAGAACTGGCTATATTCTGAGCCATGGCCCGTTTCAGACACTTTTCGACAAGAGAACGAAATGATGCAGAAACCTGGTCGCCGTGCATTTTGTGATTCCTTTCATCGTCACAAACAGCAAAAAAACAGCGGAAACGTAACAGCAGAAGGCCGGAAAAATAAAACTCCCCCGGGATGAAGTGATTTCTTCCTGGGGGAGGGTTATTCTAAGCTCGGGTTTGAGCCTGATCAAAAATTCAGGTTTTCGTAAAAGCTGCTGCAATTGAACCTCAACTCTTAAAAACTGACGTGGCGAACATACCACCAAACAGCCGGAAAGTCAAGTTCCAGAAACACGAAAGCCCGCTGTTTAAGCGGGCTTTCGTCATGCTCGAGGGGGGACTTGAACCC
>DAOQWI010000182.1:0-1612 GCA_035342015.1 Candidatus Ozemibacteraceae bacterium
GTAACCGCTTCGATCGAGCGGTTGAACAGGCAGTGGGTCATTGCCGCGTCGAGCAGAGCACAGGTGACCCCGCCGTGAATGATGCCCTGGTAGCCCTGCAGCATATCGTGCGCCTGAAAATCGGCATACACTACATGATTATCATCGGCCATAAAGTGCAGATGCATCGACAGCGGATTTTTTGCGCCACAAAGAAGGCAGCCGGCATGCGAACCGGCTGCCAGAACCGGCTGCAGCCGGCCCTGAGGGGGTAATCTGTCGACAGAGGTTTCAGCCGGCATTGGCACAGCCTGCTGCTTTTTCTGTTTTAGCCGTGTTTCCGTCGTAAGCTTCGCGAATGTGGGCCACGACCTGTGTAAATGCTTTGGCAACCGGAGTTTTTGAGTGCGTATATACGAAGGGTGAGCCGCTGTCGCAGGCAACACCAATTGCCGGATCTATCGGAATTCTACCCAGAAAGCGTACACCAAATTCATTGGCAGTCTTTTCGCCGCCACCACTGCTGAAAATGTGGGTTTCACATTCGCATTTCGGGCAGACAAAACCGCTCATGTTTTCGAGCACGCCGACAACTTCCACACCAAGCTGATTACAGAAGTTGATCGACTTGCGAACATCTGCGGCGGCCACTTCCTGCGGGGTGGTGACGATCAGAGCCGAGAAACTGCCCTTGATCTGCTGACATACCGAAAGCGGCTCATCACCGGTGCCTGGAGGCGAATCGATTACCAGGTAATCGAGTTCGCCCCAGTTGACTTCGGTGAGAAACTGGCCAATGACACCGGCTTTCATCGGGCCACGCCAGATTACCGCATCGTCAGACTTATCGAGCAGAAGCCCTATCGACATGACCTTAAGGTCGCCGACTTCGGCTGGCAGCAGCATTTTTCCGTCAGACAGGGCGCGCACATTCTGCAGTTTGAGCATGGTTGGAATACTCGGCCCGTGAATGTCTACATCGAGCAAACCGGTTTTATAACCTTCAGAAGCGAGGGCTACGGCAATATTGACTGCCACTGTGCTCTTGCCAACTCCGCCTTTTCCTGACATGACAACGATCGTGTGTTTGATGCGGTTTGGTGATTCATCCGCGGTAACGCGTTCGCTGCATGAAGTGCTCGAACAACCACTGCACGCACTGCCTTTGCTGCTGCAACCTGAAGAACTGCTGCTGGTCTGACTCATATTCTGGTTCCTTTACTTTTCTTTCTTTTCAGTGATTTTTTCAGTGGCTTTTGCGGTAAGAAGGTCTTTGATCTCGTTGAGCTGCACCTTAAGCGAATCGATCTGATTCTGCATTTCGATTCTGCCATCTTCACGCCCTTCGATATCGACCGACTCAACCTGCTCGTAGCCGGCTTCAATATTGCGATAGCGGCCTCGACCGGCAGCCGGGCCGAATCCCTTGAGACCCCTGCCACCGCGACGGCCAAAACCGCAGCCACCACGTCGACCCACTGGCATACGACCGGTCTGATCGACAGCCTGACAACAACCCATTCCACGGCCGGTCATCGGCCCCTGGCCATTCGGACCTGTTCTGTCAAAACCTGGCATATTCTACTCCTTGTTTGTGAATTTTTGAACCCACTTTAATAAGATAAAATAACAC
>DAOQWI010000182.1:1712-6833 GCA_035342015.1 Candidatus Ozemibacteraceae bacterium
TTCGAGACCGGGGCGGGATTGCTGTGTCGGCAATCTGGCGTAAGTGCCGCCCAAACCAGTTACCAGAGGAGATTCTGGTCGATCTTGGACTCAGTTAAGAAATGCAATAAACTTCTGCTGCTGTGCAGCCACCGTATTTCCCATGACTTCAGCGACGGTGCCGCCGAACATTTTTCCGAGCAGACCGGCGTTCATGCTGCCCACATAGACTTTTCCGTCTGATTTCCTGTAAACGCTTATCGTACAGGGCATAAAGACAGAAATTTTCTTGTTCACATCTTCATTGAGTATTTTAAATGCATGGTCAGCCTGGCACATATTGACCAGCTTAACGTCAGAAAGATCATGATTTCCGTGCTTCTTTACAGAAGCACTCAGGTCAGAAATTCCTGAAATAACCCAGCCTTCATTCTCTGCGGCCGTCTTTATTTTCTCGATCGTTTCTTCAAACCCGAACGGGCTTGCCTGCTCACGAATCATCATGCCGGGCATCAGCAGAACCATGACAATCGCCGCGATAATGGCACCCGCAAAACCGGCGGCAATATAATAAACAGATTTTTTCATAACTACCTCCTGTTTGTATTATAAAATAATACCAAGATTTATGCAAGCGCTTTTTTTGGCTTATGCTATTTTGCTTGACCCGAAAACATGTTTGTGGCATGCTTCTGCGCATGAGAATCTTCACCAGAAAACTGAAGCTTTTCTGTGCGATCTTTATTCTGGGCATTCTTTTAGCCTGGCTGATCGCTTTTCCTCTGCATCTTGCCCTGCAGAAACTCTCGCATACCGATCGGATCAGTGACCGAAAGGCAGACTGCCATTCCTGCTGCAGCCATCATTTCGATAACCACAATACCGACCTTCCGGTAATAAAAAATACCGGACACGACACCGGTTTCTGCAGCCTCTGCGACCTCGCATCTCAGTTTTTTACCAGCGGGCTTGCCAGAATTTTTATTGTTGCTTCCTCAGGCAGTTCCTCAAACGTTGTCGGGTTGTTGACAGGCGGTTATTCGAAAGAATTAATCTTAACAGGTCTTCCCCGCGCTCCTCCGACTCTTTTCAGCTGATTTCAATTTTCAGAACACTTCTCTCTACTGGCGTTGTTTGATTAATTCAGCAGAAAAGCCCAATCAAGCCACAGCAATCGCATCAAACCCCTGAATGCCCAACTAAAAGCGAAATAACGCGATTCACGTCCGCCATTTCCGCTCCTGATAACCGGGATACACAGGCAGAAATCCTGTCATAATTGAAAAAACAGGTATTTTACTGCAATTGCCATGCTGATCGCACGGAAAACATCGACAGCGCCTATTAAATCAGTATGTCATGAGGTTTGCCATGCATCCATTTCGCAACAGATTTTTGCCTTTAATCTTTCTCTTCAACTTTTCACTGCTTCTGACTCAAACCTGTCAGGCCCGAAACACGACCGAGGATCGACTGAATGCTCTTGAAAACAGAATTCAGCAGATGCAACAGCAGTATGAACTGCAGATCGCATCTCTGACTGCTCAAATCAAGGAATTGACAGCACAAAACGGGCCAAAACCAATAGAATCAGAATATGCCGAGCTCACAGCTCTCAGACAGAGTGCCATAGCAGCAACTGCAGGCTCTGCCGACCCCACCACAGGTTCCGACACCAAAGATTCAGACAGAAAATTCATTGCCGGCGAACTGAGTCGCCAGGCGGAAAATCCTGAACTGAGTGTAGTGGGTGATTTTCTTTATCGCCTGCAAAGTATTGACGGCACCAGAAATCACTCAGACGCCGCGCTGCGCAATCTTGGAGTTCACTACGAAACCTACCTCGACCCGACTACCAGGTTCAAGGGTGCAGTGCCGGTCAAAGAAGACACCTCAAATCTCGGCGAGGCTTACATCACCAGATACGGCATTACCAGGAATCTCAACCTTACGATAGGCAAATTCAGACAGCAGTTCGGCATCGTTCATCGCTGGCATCAGGCTGGTCTCGACCAGACCGAGTTTCCGCTGGCAATGCGCCGGATTCTCGGCGACGGCGGTCTTGTACAGAACGGCCTCTCATTTGAATGGCAGCTGGGCGGCGCCGGAAAAACAACCAATGAGCTTACCATGCAGCTGACAGAGGCAACCAATGGTCGGCTGTTCGCCGGCAATACCAAGGGTATGCCGTCAATGCTTCTGCATCTTAAGTCATTCCGCGACATCAGCAAAGATACCTATCAGGAAATCGGACTCACCGCACTGGCCGGTGTCAATGACCTCTGGACAATCAAAAAGGGCGCCGGCAATATGACCATTGATTCAACCAGGCCGGTTGTCGGGTTTGGCCTCGATTTTACACATCTTTGGGAACCGGCCGACAACATGAAATACCGCAATTTCATGTGGAGAACCGAATTCTACGGTGTCAAAAAGGATATTCTGACGCCGGATACCGGCAACAAAGACAGTATCTTTGCCTGGGGCGGCTATACCAACCTGCAGTGGAAACTCGACCGCCAGCTTGAATCAGGGGTGAGAATAGATTACTACGAGCCTGACAGCCAGAAATACGCAGGCGTTCCAGGCTTTTCTCTGTCGCCTCTGGCAGTTGTCAGCAACAGCCCGCATGAATGGCAGGTATGCCCATATATGACCTGGCAGCAGAGCCCATGGGTCAAATATCGCCTTGAATTCAACTATAAATCCGGGCACAACATGGGGCCAGATGAAAAACGCCTGATGCTACAGTGTATCTGGGCCGCCGGGCCGCACAAGCATGACCGTTACTGATAATCAGGAGAAAAAAAATGAAAAAATTCATCATAGCCGTATTGATTCTATTTGTTCAGCTGCTTGCCGCCCAGATCATTCAGGCTGCCCCTCTCAAAATCGTTACAACACTGCCTGACTACGCTTATCTTGCACGTGTAATCGGGCAGGATGCCGTTGAAGTCAGGGCAATCGTCGAAGGCACTCAGGATGCCCATTTTGTCAGACCAAAGCCATCGTTTGTCGAGATTCTCAGAAACGCCGATCTACTTATTGCTACTGGTCTCGATCTTGAAATGTGGCTGCCATCGGCCGTCGACAAATCAGGCAATCGTCGCATAAGAAGCGGTGAAATCGGCTACGTGGCGGCAGCAACCGGCATGAACCTCAAAGACAAGCCGGTCGCCTATTCCCATATAGAAGGCGGGCTGCACCTTTATGGCAACCCGCATGTGACTGTCAGCCCGCTCAATATAATACAGGCCGCCGACAACATCAGAATCGGCCTGGGCCGCAACCTGCCACAGCAGAAAGATCGGTTTGACCGCAATGCTGCCGCTTTTGTCGCAAGCCTCTGCCAGAAGCTTTACGGAGAAGAACTGATAAGCATTCTCGGGCAACAGACTCTGCTCGACATGCACAAGAACGGCAAACTGCTCAATTTTCTTGCAGAAAAACAGTATAAGGGAAAACCTCTATCAGCCTATGCGGGCGGCTGGCTTGGCAGTCTCTGGCCGCTGCGCGGTACCAGAATCGTTTCTTACCATAAAAACTGGCTGTATCTGTTCGATGATTTCGGTCTCATGGAAGGTGGATTCATCGAGCCCAAACCAGGCATTCCGCCGTCGCCAAGACATCTTGCCTCACTCAGAGAAGCCATGAAGCAGAACAATATCAAACTGGTTATTTCAGCCGATTACTTCGATGAAAAAACGGTCAGCCGTGTTGCCGCAGATGCAGGCGCCCAGGCAGTAATGCTGCCTTATTACGTTGGCGGCCGCCCCGAGCTCGACACCTGGGAAAAACTCATGGATTTCTGGGTCGAACAGCTTTGCGCTGGCGCACGACGGGCCGGTCTTCTGGAGGCTGATGATGCAACTAGATGATGACAGTCTGATAATCTGCAGAAACCTGGCGATCGGCTACGACAATGAAGCCGTAGCCGAGAAAATCAACCTTGAGATCAGAAAAGGCGAGTTTCTTCCTTTCATCGGGCCAAACGGCTCAGGCAAAACAACGCTTCTGCGCACGATTCTCGGCCTGCTGCCGCCTTTAAGCGGCGAACTCATTCACCCGTTCTCACAGCAGCCGCCAGGCTATGTGCCGCAGATTTCGACCCTCGACCGTCTGTACCCGGTTACTGCGAGAGAAGTTATTACAATGGGCCTTTACCCAAGGCTGGGCCTATGGCAGAAACCTGACCGGCAGATGCGTGAACAGATCGACAGCTATCTACAGCGCTTCAATCTGCAGCAGCATGCAGAACGCACCCTCAATGAGCTCTCGGGCGGCATGCGACAGAAAGTCATGATTGCCAGGGCTCTGGTCAGCGGCGCCGAAGTTCTGATAATGGATGAACCCGCAGCCGGGCTCGATGAACAGTCTGAATTCGACCTGATCGAACTGCTTTACCGCCTTGCAAGGGAAGAACAGAAAACCGTTCTGTTCGCGCAACACAGTCTTGACCCGATTATCGGTCTCGCCAACGAGGTTTTTCGTCTATATCAGGGTCAGTCAGGCCGCTTGCCTCTGTATGCCCTGCTGTCAGCAAGAAATCTCAGGCATATCGACAAGGAAAACAAAAATGTTCAATCTCACCACTCTTGAAGGTATTGTCAGCATATACGGCGGTGCTTTGCCGGCGGCATTTCTCATGGCAGCCACCTTCTCGGTATTCGGTGTCTTCGTCGTTCTGAAACGCATGGTATTCATAGGGGTAACGCTGTCAGAAGTCGCAGCTTTCGGGGTTGCCTTCGCCCTCGTTCACGGACTGCCGCCCTTTGCCGGGGCGGCCCTGTTCTGTCTTCTCGTCGTGGCAATTCTCGCTTACCCCTACGAATTTACCAGACTGCCGCGCGATACGATCCTCGGTGCGATTTTCATTTTCGCATCGGGCATGAGTATTCTTCTGGTGGCACGCAGTGGCTTCGGCCTTGAAAAGGTCAAGGCGATTCTTTACGGCAACCTGCTGTTTGCTTCGAACACAGACCTGCTGACAATCTGCGCGGTAATGCTGCCGGCCCTGCTTGCCATATGGCTGTTCTACCGACCGATTCTTTATTCATTTCTCGACCGCGAATCGGCCATCACCCTCGGAATCAGCGCCTGGCGTTATGAACTGCTGTTTTTCGTCTTTCTTGGCCTGACAGT
>DAOQWI010000183.1:0-6794 GCA_035342015.1 Candidatus Ozemibacteraceae bacterium
AAAGATGAAAAGAAATTTCAATCACCTGATTCTTGCCGTATTAATCGCTTTCAGCGCACCGGGCTTTGCCGACGAAGTTAAACCGGCTGATGCCGCCGGGCAGCCGGCAATCGAACAGGTCGTTGTAACTGAAGAGGCTGCTGTAACTCAGGAAACCGACATCGATATAAATAACCCGATCGAAAAAGCCTTCGCCAAAGATTTTGAAATGGCCCAGGCTACCCCGGAAATCAATTATGTGAACGAAGCCTATCTCGAAGCCTGGAAAACTGAGATGGCAAATGTTGCCGCAGCTGTGAAAAAAACGCTGCCGCATCAGGACGATGGCAAGCGGGTTGATGATTATGTTGCTGCCGGCAGCGCTCTCGCAGACAAAGCTTTTGAACTTGAAATGCTCAACTGGATTTCAGACCCTGAAGCTCCGATTGCCGATCGTTCTTTCGGAACCGGTGCCACTGGCG
Source organism: Candidatus Ozemibacteraceae bacterium (assembly GCA_035342015.1). Lineage (GTDB taxonomy): Bacteria > Muiribacteriota > Ozemobacteria > Ozemobacterales > Ozemobacteraceae > Rifleibacterium. Next base: position 462 of record DAOQWI010000183.1, read on the forward strand.
GCGCCATGCTTGCTCAGGCCAGAGTCTATAAACAGGTGACTTTGAATCTGATCACGCATTATCAGGCAAATCCGGATATGGCTTATTCCTTTATCTACAGCGGCAAAGGTGCCGATCTCGAAAAACTCAGAGCTCAGTGAGCTTCTGAATTCGGATAATTTCCACCCGACAAAGTGCATCTGGCTCTGCTGTTGCATTTTATCCTGCCGAAAATCGATCAATGTGAGTCAGGTGCCTGCAGTTGCGATTTGAGCCAGTCGGTTACCAGACTCAGGGTTTCGGTTGCCACAGTTTCTGCGAGTGGGTAGGTTGCAGAAGCATGGCTGACAGGTCTGCGCATCTGGTGGTCAAAGTCGGGGAAAGTGTGGATTTTGAATGACGGGCATTGCCCAGAGCGCAGATGCTTTTCAAGTTCGACTGCATTCGGCTCTGGCAGAATGCTTTCGTCTAAGCCTGCGAAGATGCCAAGAACCGGGCAGGAAATTCCTCTATATGAAGCAGCCGGGTCGAAGGTTGCCATGAAAAGCATCCAGGGGCTGCACCACTCTTGTAAATCTTTTTCTATGCCGATCTGCCCTTCTTTAGTTGGCGGAAACCCAATCATTACACGGTCTTCTTCTGACAGGCCCGCAAGAAAAGATGTGTAAAATTCTCTGAAAACAGCTTTGCCTGCGTTGCCATTGGAAATTGCCACCAGTTTCTGCCATGCTTCGGCTATGAATTTCCGGCGTAAGTCTGCCTGCCGCTCATTGGTTCCTTTTCTGCGGTTTATGGACGGGGCCTGCTGTTCCCATACCCTGCTGATTGGAAAAACCGGCGGAGCCAGCAAAACCAGAAAGTCGACAGACCGACATTCAGAGGCAACCATGGCGGCAACCAGGCCGCCTTCGCTGTGCCCGAGAATGCCTACCTTAGTGACTTCGGCGCGTCTCTTCAGAAAGTCGATGCAGGCACTGGCATCTGCCGCAAAGTCTGCCGTGGTGGCCTCGTTGAAAATACCTTCTGAGTCGCCAACGCCCCGGTCGTCACCGCGAAGCACAACCAGGCCGTTTCTTGTCAGGTGGTCGGCCCAGACCAGGAACGGGCGATGGAAATAACATTCTGAATCGCGGCCCTGAGCATGCTGGCCGTTTAAAAGGAGAATAGCGGTATGAGACCCCGGCCCGGCCGGTCTGGTGATGGTGCCTGCCAGATTGGGTCTATTGCCGGTGCCGGGTATGGAAACTTCTTCGACCAGATAAGGGAATGGCGGCCAGGGGTGCTGCCTCGTGAACATAAAAGCCGGCGTTGCTACAGAGTTCATCGTCAGCCACCAGGAAGTGTAAGGTTCTTCATTCCAGGCGCCAGTGATTGTGTTTGAAGCAATTGTTCCTGAAAAAGAAACGTTTCTGGTTGAGATTCTGAAGCTTAGCTGGTTTCCTGATAATTTTAGATGGTCAACCGGGCCGGCCCAGCGGGGTCGCGAAGCCGTGACATGCATTTTGGGCTGTTTCCCGTCAGTGGCTGTCTGCAGATAAAAGTGCAGCGGAAACCTGTCTTTTTCAAGATGCCCCTCCCAGAAGGTTGTCGAACCTGTTGCCGGTGCGAGTATCACCGATCGTTCGCTGCAGCCGCAGAAAAACGTTGCCAGCAAAATGCCGATAATCGCAGCTGCAAAAGTTTTACATGGGTTAAAAAAGTTTTTCATGATTGAAAAAGAGGCTAATTCAAAGAGTTGCTCAGGTCAAACTTTATGTTATATTGCTTCTGCCTGTGAATCGAGCCTGTGTTGCTCTAAGGCCTCTTTAAAAATGCGAAAAAAGGTTTGTCAGATTCAGAGGCTCTGCTCGAAAATTCCTTCTTTCGCTCCAAGAATATTTCAGGAAGATATTATGGAATTTACCAGTTACCGTGGCATTATTTTTGACCTCGACGGAACTCTTCTCGATACCCTGACCGATCTCGCCGACTCGACGAACCGGGTGCTGACGCGCCACGGCTTTGCAACGCATCCTGTCGATGCCTACCGCTATTTCGTCGGCGATGGTATGCGCATGCTCGTCGAGCGCGCTTTGCCCCCAGAACATAGGGTTGCTGCGGTTATCGCCGGGATTTTTGCCGAACTGCATGCCGATTACGGGGAAAACTGGGCCGTGGCCACCAGGCCATACGCGGGCGTGGTCGAACTGCTGGCCGGGTTGCTGCAGCGTGGCATAGTCATGTCGGTTCTTTCGAATAAACCCGATGAATTCACCGGCATCATGGTCAGAAAATATTTCCCCGACATCCCTTTTAAATGTGTTTATGGCCTCAGTGACCGGGTTGCCAAAAAACCTGATCCGGCCGGGGCACTGCGCATTGCCACCGAAACCGGCATAAAACCAGAACAGACGCTGTATCTTGGCGATACTCTGGTAGATATGAAAACGGCCGTCGCTGCAGGCATGTTTCCGATTGGCGCTCTGTGGGGTTTTCGAGATGAACCGGAGCTGCGCGCCGGTGGCGCCGAACTTCTGCTGCAGCACCCGCTACAGCTGCTTGCTTGATCTGACTGCAGAAAGTTGCCCGGGGTGCCGACAGCCGACTCGATGTCAATTGTCCAGCCCTTCTTTTTCGACAGTTTTTTTGAGCAGCTGACACAGTTCGAGAGCTTCTCTGGCAAGGGCTTCAAAATCAGGTGCCCATTCCAGCCGACCCTTGTGAATAAACAGGGTCGGGCCGGCACCTTCGATTTGTGCTGCCGAACCGGCATAGCGCATTACGAAGTTTCGAACTTCACTGTTGAAAAGATATTTTGCCAGAACTTCATCTTTGCTCTGCAATACAAAAGCTTTTGAAAACGGCAGATCGTCGTCGAAGTTGATATCCTGCATTTCAAACAACCGACCGATACCGTCGCTAAGGCTGTCTTCGCGCCGCAGATAAAAGCTTGGCAGGTTCATGCGGTAATCTATGATCAGGCAGGTCGTCGCGACGCGGATCGAGCCATCTTTGGAATAGTGAGAATCGGCGATTTTGATTTCAACGTCTTCGTTTTTTTTTGAAAAGCAGTTCGAGGCGCTTACTGCGCGGCACAGGTAATTACTTTTTTTGATGATGCGCAAAAAGTCCGCGTCATTTTCTGTAAAAGCAAAACCAAGCTTTTCAGCCGTCGCCCTGAGTGATTTCGTTCTCTCGCGGCGATATTCCAGCCGTTGCACTAAAATCCACACGATAAGCACTAAAAGCATCAAATACGGAAGAATATAGAGCAAAACTGATTTTCAACTCCTTGCGTTATTTCACCAACAAAAATCCTGACCGAAACCATTAATTACTGCAAAGCAAAAGCAATCCGGATGATAACCGGGTCGACGAACCGGTTCAACTTTGTTTGTGCGCTAATAATGCCTGGCAGTTTTTAGTATTTGTATGCTCCCCACGATAGGGCGCTGCGAAGCAAAAATCAAGGGAAAAGTTCTGATTTAAAGGCGCTTCGTCTGACTTTGCCCCCGGTCGGGCGTTAATAGAATCAGCTGACAATCAGCCGTATTTAAATTTAACTAAAGTACTTGACTTTAGTTTTTATAAATGACGCAAAATTGATATCAAATAAGCCCGAATGGCGCAATTAAAGGAGATCTTTGTTTTGAAAAAAATCTTTGTAATGTTTCTTTTTCTCACCGTGGTTATGGCGATGACCGGTTGCAGTCTTTTCAACGACGATGACGACAACAGCTATGTCGGCCCGGTGGCAGTAAATGCTCCGGCCAGCGCTGCAGCATTTAACGGTGTGACCATGAGTTTCAACCCCACAATTACGCTTGCAAGCGATGGCACAACCCATACCTTCACCTATCAGAACCTGGCGGCTGATGCCGGGCAGACGGTTTTTCCAGGCGCAGCCGGTGCAACCCTTTCCGGAACCTATTCATACGTGCCAGACAGCACTGATAAGGCTTCAGGCCAGCTCAATTTCGTTTTCGCCGATACCAGCAAGAATTTTTCGGTTACCGTAAAAAACTTTACCGGGCTCGGCAACTCGATTACCAGCTTTCAGGTATTCAAAGTCGGTGACACGACCAATACTGCATATCCGGCAACCATTGTTTCAGGCACCCTCGCTCCGGCGCCCGCCACCCAGAATACCGGTGGAAACGGCACGACTCCGGCAACCATCCCTGATTCGCTGAAAAGTCAGGTTAAAAAGCTTAAGTTTTTCGCGGCTCAGCAGTCGTACCCCGTTGGTTTCCCTTATAAGGCAGACGATGTGGTCGATTTCACCTTCAGCGGCAGCGGCAAATTGTTTGTTGGCGCAGACCCGTCGAGAGATCTCGGAACCCCGGTTAAATACTCCGGTTCTGAAGAGCTGGTGTGGCATGACAGCGCGCATGGCATCTATTATGCCCTTTCCTTCAAACAGGATGGCGCTTTCAACGAAATCAACGTCTATAGCGATCCGGCAAAAAAGCCGGTAACCTTCTACGGCCAGTTTACTGAATAATCAGGTATAAATGTTGCCGGCCGGAGCGATCTGGCCGGCAACAGCTTTTTAGAAACTTCGGCTTTGAAAAATCGTGGCAGTATCAGAAAAATGCCGGCTTTCATGCAGACAATTTCTTCAGGAATATAGTATATTCAGCGCATATTCTTTTTAAAATTGCAGCAGAACGGGAACCCAATGACCGAAAACGATATTCCGGCAGATGAAAAAGAAGTGCGGCAACAGCCTAACAACCCGCTTCACGGCATCACTCTCGAAAAAATACTGACGGTGCTGCGCGCCCATTACAGCTGGAAAGAGCTGAACCAGCGGGTCGAGCTCAACTGTTTCTTCAGCCACCCCAGCATTAAATCAAGTCTCACCTTTCTGCGCAAAAATGGCTGGGCCCGCAAAAAGGTCGAAAAACTCTACCTTGAACTGGTCGCCAGCCTTGAACCCGCTGATTCTGCCTCACAAAACAATGCCACCACACCCCCGCCTGTAGATAACAGGAGCGAGTAAAAAAACTGACCCGAAATTTAGCAATGGGGCTGCCACCTGACCGTGGCAGCCCCCGCTTCTTTCAATCAAGGCTCAACGGCATGATCTGACCGGTCTGGCTTCGATGTAGCCACGTTCAGGCAGAGGGATCAGCTGATACCGGGGCGCAGCCTGATCGTCCCAGGTGTAGCCATACACCTTCGGGTCATAAGTATCGATGCTTTTCTGCAGAAAGCCGATTACCGAACCCATCTCCTCGTCGTTGTAAGGCGGCGTCTGAAAAACCATCATGTGACAGGGAGCCAGATCGATGATTTCCATGCCTTCTGGAACCGGGCCGGCATAGTCTGCCGGCACTTCGACACCCTGTGCATACTCGGATGTTCCCGGGGTAATCATATTTTCCGGGAGCCACATGCCGATTGGCTCGTAGATAGCTTCTTTGATGCTGCTGAGAACACCCCATACATCGCAGCCAACCTCTTCGCAGTATTCAAAATAATGTGTGGCCGCTTTGCCTCTTTTGATGATCAGGCGGCGTGCCGGCCGGGAGATTACCTGAACAAATACCGTATTTTGTGAATTTTTCATGACTGGTGAAGACTCTCCTTTCAGATAGTGGGTGTAATAAGCAATGGCGCTGCGTGGCAGAAAGAGCGGTACGGGCGGGGAATGTCTTCGATAGTAGGCAGGCGCATAGCCAAAGCGCTTTTTAAAGGCCCTTAAAAAGCCCTCGTGTGTTTCAAAACCTGCTTCCAGACTTATTTCAATGATCTTCGTCGACGAACCTCTAAGTTTGTCTGCGGCTTTCGAAAGTCGCCGGGCCCGCAGATAATCCAGAGGCGCAATTCCGACAATTTCACTGAACACTCTCGATGCATGCGATTCAGCGTAGCCAGCCGCCTCAGCCAGATCTTTCAGTGAGACCCGGTTTTCGAGGTGCCGCTCGATGTAATCCTGCATTCTTTGTACTGCTTCAAACTTTTCGCGCTGCATTGTTTTCTCCACCTGAAAGTAATTTAACTTTTCAGAAGGTGATTTTCTTGACCGCAATTGCGTTTTTTCGTGTGCCAATCCTGAAGGGCGTTGCTGCCAGCACGCGCAGATTTAATTTATCACCAGTTTATGGTTGTATAAAAAATGCCGATTCATTGAATTTGTCAGGAAAAGCCCTGGCAGTGGTCGCGAAACTCGACTGCTGCTGGTACAATCAATCGTTGCACGTCTTTAAAAAAATCCCCGGCCATTTCTGTTGGCCGGGGATTTTCAGAAAATAGCAGATTGGTTAATTCGCGGCCATTTCGGCGTATTTGCGATAGAAAGCCGCACGCTCAGCCGCATCCGGAATTTCTTTGCGCGGCACGACCACGACATTCGGGCCCTGGGGCTTT
>DAOQWI010000184.1:0-1510 GCA_035342015.1 Candidatus Ozemibacteraceae bacterium
GACAAGTCGAAGGCGAGTATTTTCGGGCCGATGCAGCGTATCCGTGACTGGAGCCTCGAATACAACCCGCCGGCCGGTCGGCAGAGGCTTGTTTCCTATTCCGGCATTAATGCTCTGACGTCTGCCCCTGCCCGGCATCAGCCTGCCACCAGGCCTGTTTTCGTGCCCGGCGGTCAGAGCACGCAGCTTATTATCGGTGCCAGCCCCGAAGATGACCGTCAGATTCTCACGCTGTCAGAAAGTCTGTATAAAAAAATGCAGCTGAAACGGGTTTATTATTCGGCCTATATTCCGATCAATCATGACAGTCGCCTGCCAGATACCCAGTCGCCGCCCCTGTTGCGCGAACATCGCTTGTATCAGGCTGACTGGCTGCTGCGCTTTTACCGGTTTTCGGTCGATGAGCTTTTTGAGAACGGGCCGCCGCTTCTCGACAATGATTTCGACCCGAAAATCATGTGGGCGCTGCGGCACCCCGAGTTTTTTCCGATCGATGTCAATCGTGCCGATTTCGAGTCACTGCTGCGGGTGCCAGGGCTTGGCATGATTTCGGCGCGCCGCATTGTGCAGGCCCGCCGCGTTGGCCGTCTCAATATCGAAGATCTGGCAAAACTCGGCGTGGTCATGAAACGGGCGCGTTATTTTCTGACGGCGCCAGGTTCAGACAGCGGCACTCTCGGTCTTGATCCGGTTCGTCTGCGCCAGCGACTGTTGGCCGTCGAACCACCGGTATTGAAGCCAAAACAGCTGACTTTCGAAGATATGACCGGCTTTCAGCCTGAAATATTCAAAGATGCGGTAATGGGGCAGTTCTGATGCAGATAATACGTTACGATGGTTCGTTTTATGGTCTTATTTCGGCTCTGGTGCCGTTTTTAAAACAGCGCCGGTTGCCCGATGCGGTCGAGCGCGAAAACCAGCAGCAGCCGTTGCTTGCCATTGCCGAGGCAGAGATAGAGTCGAAAAGCACAGCCATTTCTGTTGCCGGCGCCAATCTGCATGATGCCGAGCTGTTCAGAATACCCGGCATCAGTCGCGAAACCTGGCAGAATGCCTGGTACGCTTTTTTGTCAGAAGAAAAGAACATCGAGCTGCGTCTGGCACGCTATCTGCTGCTCGCACTCGAAAAGCGCGGCACTGTCGATGCTTACCAGGCCGATGAGCGGGTTCGCAGCATACATCGCCTCGCCAGGCAGGTCGGCGTCGAGCGGCACCGGTTCATGGGATTACTGCGCTTTCGCAGTATTGGCGCCAATCTCTATTATGCGTCAATAAGCTCAGATACCTTTGTGCTGCCTGTGCTTGCGCCGTTTTTCGTCAGGCGTTTTGCCGGCCAGCAATGGATAATTCACGACCGCCGCCGCGAGCTCGCAGCCGTTTATAACCTCAAAACCTGGACAATCATCGAAAGAAAAAGTGCCGATATTCCGCCGGATGCTTCAGAAGAGGGCCCCGCCCAGCATCTCTGGCAATGCTTCTTTGACAGCATCGCCGTGCGCGAGCGCCTTAA
>DAOQWI010000184.1:1610-6672 GCA_035342015.1 Candidatus Ozemibacteraceae bacterium
CGCGCAGATCGAATCTTCTGATGACTTCTTCAAGCTGCTCGCTAGGAATCTGCGAGCGCAGCAGGTAGCCCCGGTCGATTTCTTTGCGCATCAGCAGGCGTCGATCTCTGGTTAACAGCACCTTTTTGTGATCGACAACTGCATTGAAGAGTTCTTCATCTGTGATGTGGTTGTGGTATTCGACGTCGAAGCCGAGCAGTCGCATCTTTTCGGCGAGTTTGCCGAGATGGCAGTCGGCTGCGAAGCGCAGATTTCGAAGTGGTCGCTGCTGCAGGCGTGTCAGGCCCGAAATATCGAAAGATTCAAAAACCGGGTAAACGCTGATCATGTCGCCATCGGCAATGCGTCGCTCAAACCCGCTAGATTCGCCGTTAACAACGATCAGATCGACTTCAGTGTGAGGTACGCCGAACGATTCTATGAGATCTTTCATTGTCGTGGCGTGCGCCAGCGTCTTTTCGACCGGGCGCTTGCGCAGATCGGCCCTGATGAAGTCGTTCAGCTCTTCGTAGAACCTGATGGTAATTCTGAGCATAAAATAATTATTCCCGCGCGGTATATGCTGCAGGCGCGGCTTTTATCAGCTCGGTGCCTGAATTTTATCAACGCTGATGTTTTATGAACTGACCAGTTTCAAGCTCTTCGAAAGCAAGGTCGAGCTCTTCCTGGGTGTTCATGACGATTGGCCCGCCCCAGGCAACGGGTTCTTGCAATGGCGGCCCTGAAAGGATAATCATGCGCAGCCCTTCTTTGCCTGATTTGAATTTAAGCAGTTTTCCCGGTTCGAAAAGCAGAGTGGTTTTTCCGGAATATTCATTTCCGTCGCTGAAAATACCCGAGCCATAAAAATTATACGAAAAAACGGTATTCTCAGCCGGGGTTTCAAGCTCAAATTCTGTCTCAGCGGGCAGATTGACATCCATGAACAGCGGTTTGACGTAACGGCCGCTGAATGCGCCATCAGTTCCTTTATAGTTGCCCGAAATCAATCTGATTTCGCAATTCTGATCTTTTATCAGAGGAATTTTACCTGCAACTATGTCGCCATACGCAGGCTCTGCCATCTTGCTGTTGGCCGGCATGTTAAGCCAGATCTGCACGCCAAGCATTTTTCCCGGCGGTTTCGGCATTTCCTGGTGAACGATGCCGCTGCCCGCCGTCATCCACTGGCAGTCGCCGCAAAAAATCGTTCCCTTGTTGCCAAGGCTGTCGCCGTGTTCTACCTTGCCTTCGATCAGGTAGGTTATGGTCTCGATGCCCCGGTGTGGGTGCCACGGAAAGCCCTTCTCATAATCTTCCGGCCGGCTGTTGTCGAACGCATCCATCATCAGAAACGGGTCGAAATCGACCACGTTTTTATGGGCAAAGACCCTTACCAGGCGAACTCCGGCGCCATCATGCGTCTCGATTCCCCTTACGACCTGCCTGATTTTTCTCGAATCTTTCATGGTCAGACCTCTCTTTACTCTTGATACATTCGCATTCTGTACAATGATACATCAGCCCCGGGCAAAGTGCGAATTCAGTATCGCGAGAAAACCATTCGCGAACTCTGTTTTTAAAGCCTATTTTAGAAATGGGAGCCAGTGACTCCCGAATTTGCAGGTTTGCTTTTGCCTGAAAGCAAAGACCACCGAAACCATAATGGTTTCAGGGGTCTTCTAAGCAGCGAGGGGAAACGGGGTTCGATATATATTAAAATGGCTTCAGTGGCTTGAGTTGTCTTGCGATACGCCAGCCTTTGTCAACTTTTTGTCAACAATCATTCGAATGAAATGATCAGGCTTTCTTTTTCTGGTAAAGCCCGGTCAAAGACTCCCGCAGTAACTTCGAAAAATTTATATGATTCTCTTCAGCAAAAGTATTTAACCATGCCGGAATGGTCAGATTTTTTCTGACCGCCTTTTTGCCGTATTTTTCGGCATAGGCGTCCATGTCGAGGACCAGCATGCTGACGAACCCGCCTTCTTCAGCAGGGTGGATGTCTTTGATGTCGCTGGCTTTGGGTGCTGGTCTACCGTCTTCAAGTTCGGTTAAAACCCACCCAGAGGCAGCGTCAATACCCATTTCCTGAGCCTCGGCAAAAGAAGCCCCACCACTTGTGCAGCCCGGCAGGTCGGGAACTTCGACCGCATAAGCTCCGGTTTCGTTGTCGGGATAAAAGATTGCAGGATATACCAGTTTCATGACGACTCCCCTTTACTTCAGTCCAGCTTGTCTTAAGATGGATTTTATGATGACAGGTGCGATATCTCCCGGGTGATACGGAACGGTAATTTTGCCCGGTTTGCCGGGGTGAACGTATTGATAATGTGAGCCCTTGGCTTCTTTGAATATCCACCCGTCATTTAACAAGATTTTCTCGATTTCTCGAAACTTCATTGTTTGTCTCCACTAATAAAATTATACGCACTATGCGCATAATGTCAAGACAGGGAATGTTGCAACCTGTCTGTGAGAAATTCACTATTAGGCTTTAAACAGCTCGTTAACAAAGGTTTTTAAAAACGGGAGACGCTGTCTCCCGAATCTTTCGCTTGAAACGCTGCCTTTTAATTTAGCAGGTACGCCCGAATCGATGCGCTTATGTTTTTGGTCGAGTTCATATCATGGCCTCCAGGTAAGGCCGAATGATCTTTTCAACCCGGCATATTCTGGCAAATTTGAGAAGTTCTGGTGGGTTGAACCTTTTTCTCGCTTTATAAAGTTTCAGAGCTTCAAGAACTATGTCCATGCCAATTTGGTTACGAAACTTGAAACAGTCTGCGAGCGTCTTTTCGGGACCATAAATTCTGACTGAAATACCATCCACTTCATGCTTTCGAATGCCTTCTGTAAGGGCTTCACCGGAAAAACGGTGAACCGAAATCGGCGGAAAATCTATTCTTGGCGTTTCTGCGCCTTTGGCTATTGCAAATGAAACCTTATGCGGTATCTGGCTTGTCATCTCATGGAATGCCAGGGCTGAAACCAGGCAGATCACAGCCTGAGGAATTCTCGTTGCAACGATAACCAGGTCTGGTTGAGACACGTGTTCATTGCCAGCAAGTTTATATACTCCACGCGACAGTTTTTCGATTATGCCGGCACGAAGAAGACTATACAGGGTTTGTGGATGAACACCGGCCTTGATGGCTTCTGCAGTGCGAAAAGCGCTGCCATGCTGGCGAATAATCTCTATTGCCTTGTCGCGAACGCTGTATTTTTCGACCAGCTGTTTTTTCACGATAGAATTACCTATACTTGTAAACTTCTGTTGGTAATTCTATCAAGAAATGCCGTATTCAACCACCGCGGTTCTTGTTTGATCACTTCCCTCACCGAACAACAAAACGGTTTTATCAAACAATCTGTAAAGCCGAAGTCCTGTATGTTTTGCATCTTGAGTTGAACTGTAATAGATTGAAAATATGATGTCGAGTAATGAGAAAATACTGCAGCTGATCGAGCAGGGCGAAGGTCTGGAGTTGGAATTCAAAGAAGCCAGAAACAGGCTGAACCGTGACGTCTTCGAAACCGCCTGCGCCTTCATGAACCGGATCGGCGGCACAATACTGATAGGTATCAGTGATAAAGGCGAAATTAAGGGTGTTGATGCGCAGCATGCTGCCCAGATGAAGAAAGACTTCGTTACGGCTATCAACAACCCTCAGAAAATCAGCCCGCCCGCCTATCTTTCGATTGACGAAGTCATTCTCGAAGACAAACTGATTCTGCGCGTATACGTGCCGGAAAGCTCACAGGTTCATCGCTGTAATGGCCGTATCTACGACCGAAACGAAGACAGTGACCTCGACATCACCGATCACACCAACCGGGTAGCGATGCTTTATCAGCGCAAGCAGGCGATATTCAGCGAAAACAAGGTTTACCCCTTTGCCGGAATCAAAGATCTTCGCGCCGATCTGATCGAAAAGTGCCGAAAGCTGGCTGGTCTCTGGATACCCGGCCACCCATGGGCGCAGATGAATGACCTGGAAATGCTGCAAAGTGCCCAGCTTTACCAGACTGACCACGAAACCGGCAAAAGCGGCGTGACTCTGGCCGGTATTCTGCTGCTCGGCCAGGATAATCTGATTCTTTCAGTTCTGCCATTTCACAAAACCGATCTGATTCTGCGTCGCATCGACCTTGACCGCTATGATGATCGCGACATCGTTGCTACCAATCTGATTGACAGTTATGACCGTATTCTGGCCTTTGTCGGCAAACATCTGTCAGACCCGTTTTATCTCGAAGGCACCAACCGCATGAGCCTTCGAGATACCATTTTCAGGGAAGTCGCCTCGAACATTCTGATTCACCGCGAATATATGAACGCTTTCCCGGCCAAACTGATTATCGAACGCGGCCAGGTTAAAACCGAAAACGCCAGTAAACCGCACGGTTTTGGCGTTCTTAAGCCTGAGACTTTCACGCCCTTTCCCAAAAATCCGGTAATTGCCGGGTTTTTCAGGCAGATCGGTCGAGCCGATGAACTTGGCTCGGGCATGCGCAAAATGATGCGCTACGGCAAAGCCTACGGCGGTGCCGACCCTGAACTGATCGAAGACGACATCTTCAAAATCATAGTCAGATACCCCGACACAAACACCTACCCCGAACGTCCGGCAATTGTTAAAATCCCCGGCCAGTCACAAGATTCAAAAGGGCCAGAGTCGGGGCCAGAGTCGGGGCCAGAGTCGGGGCCAGAGTCAATTGCTCAAAGAATTGTAATGGCGCTCAAAAGTGGGCCACTTGCAAGATCTCAGATTGCAACTGCTCTTGGGCATAAAGGTATATCGGGCAAACTTAAACTCAATATCAAACAACTGCTTGATAAGGGCGTTATAGAATACACAATCCCCGACAAACCCAACAGCCGCCTGCAGAAATACCGACTTATAAAAATGGACTGAATAGCTGACCCAACAGTCTGTAGGTCTTCTTTTGCCTGAAAGCAAAGAGCCCTGAAACCATTATGGTTTCAGGGCTCTTTTTCTAAGCGGAAACGGGGTTCGAATTATAGGTTTAAAGTGGCTTTGGTGGCTTAATATACTTTTCGGCTTGCTCGTCTTTGTCA
>DAOQWI010000185.1:0-4788 GCA_035342015.1 Candidatus Ozemibacteraceae bacterium
ATTCCAGGTTCTAAAAAATAGACCATCCTCAAAGTTTAGTCAACGAACATTCTGCAGCGCGCGGAGCCATAAAAATGAAAATGAAGATCGGCATACTTTCTGATACGCATGTGCATGACCACGAAAATCTTGATACCCCTGACTGGATCAAAGAAGCCTTCGCTGATGCCCAGATGATTATTCATGCCGGCGATGTCGGCGTGCCGGCACTTCTCGGCAAGCTCTCGCAGATCGCTCCGGTCTATGCCGTGCGGGGAAACTGCGACAGCGGAGCCTTTGATACCCCGGCACACCGCTCAATAAATATCGGTTGCGGGTTGCTGACCGTTGCCCATAACGCCACAACCGCGCGCCGGGCCGTTGAGCCGCAGACCAGGGTGATGGTCTATGGCCATACGCACATCGCTCTGATCAGCCAGGAAGAAGATCTTCTCGTAATCAACCCCGGTAGCCCGACCCTGCCACGGGGCGGTTTGCCGGCATCGGTGGCAGTTCTGACCATCGACGGCGAAGAAATTCATGCAGAATTAAAGCAAAAGCCCTGACCTGCCGATTAACTGAAAAGAGAAAAAAATCTATTTATCAGGTGGCAACATGAAACGTATTCTCTTTTCGACGGTATTTATCTGTATAATGGCTCTGGTAGCCAGTCTGCTGCAGAGTGCTCCCGCCGAAACCAACCCGGTCAGTTTCAGAGGTACTTTTTCCAGCTATCTATCAAGTGAACCGGCAAATCTTGACCCGGCCCGTGGTGTCGACGTCAATGAAGCCACCGTTCAGGCAAAGGTTTTTGACGGCCTGGTCCGCTATGACGAAAAAATGCGCCTGGTTGGCAACCTTGCTGAATCCTGGAGTGTTGCTGCCGACGGCAAAGAATTCATTTTCAAGCTGAAACAGAATGTTGCTTTCCACAACGGCCAGAAATTCACTGCCGCCGATGTGGTTTTTTCTCTTGACCGCCTTCTCGACCCCGAAGTCGGCTCGCCGCGCACCTGGGTTCTCGAAAAGGTCGAAGGCGCTGCTGACCGCATGAAAAGCGTCAGCAAAGTCGTTGCCGGTATCACTGCTCTCGATGATCAGACGGTTTCGGTTAAGCTCGTTGCTCCGTTTGCGCCATTTTTAAGCCTGCTTACCATGCCGGCCTGCTATATTCTGCCCTCAGAGAGCAGAACTGCCATTCATGATCACAGCTTTTTCGAAAAACCCGCCGGCACCGGCCCGTTCAAAATCACCGAACGCGTGCGTGACAGCTATCTCAAGCTGGTTGCCAACGAGTCTTATCATGATGTTAAGCCGAGTCTCGCCAGAATCGACATGCGCATTATCCCAGAGAACATGAAAGCCGAAATGGAATTCGAAAGCGGCAACCTCGATCTGCTGCAGCTTTATCCGGCCAACTACGAAAGGTTCAAGGCCGACCCCGAATTTGCCACCAGAATTCATGATGTGCCCGCCCTTAACGTTTTTTACGTTGGTTTCAACAATCAGACCGAGCCATTTACAGATGTCAGAGTGCGCAAAGCTCTGAATATGCTGGTTGATCGCGACAAAATCATCAACGCCGTTTATCAGGGCCGCGCTGTGCCTGCCAACGGCAGTATTCCCCCCGGAATCTCAGGTTATTCAACCACTCCGACCGGCCTCTCATACAACCCCGAAGAAGCGAAAAGACTGCTTAAAGAAGCCGGCTACACCAGGGCCCGCCCCCTGACTTTCGATCTCTACCAGCGCTCATCGCAGTCTGCATTCGAAATCACCCGCCTGCTGCAGGGCGAACTGAAAAAACACGGTGTCGTCGTTAACCTCAAACCCATGGAATGGAGCGCTCTCAAGGACGCCGTTGCCAAAGGCGAAGCCCCGGCTTTTTACATGAGCTGGTTTGGCGATTATCCCGATGGCGAAAACTTTCTTTACCCGCTGTTTCATTCGAAAAACTGGGGTTCAGGCGGCAACCGCGCCCGCTTCAAAAATGTCGAAGTCGATCTGATGCTCGATGAATCTGTCAAAATTCAGGATGCCCAGCGCCGCGCCGAAGCTTATGACCGTATCAATCGCAGAGTCGCCGAACAGGCCCCCTGGATCTATCTCTGGCATTGCAGTGAAAGCTATCTCACCGGCGCCAAGGTCAACCATATCGATTTCTCACCAATGTTTTTCTGTGACAAAGGTCTGACTTTAAGCGTCAGGGATTGATGAAACGCCCGGCATGTTGTAAGTTGTTGCAGTAAAATTCATAACCCGAAGGTTCAACAATGCTCGAATTCACGCTCAGAAGAATTGTCGCCACCATACCCGTTCTTCTGGGCATTCTTATTGTCGCGTTTACCGTTCTTTACCTGATTCCGGGTGATCCGGCGCAGACAGTAGCCGGCCCACGCGCCGACGCCGAAACCATCGCGCGTATCAGAGCCGAGATGGGTCTCGATCAGCCACTGTTCACCCGTTTCTGGTCCTATCTCAGCAAAGTGGCGGGCGGCGATCTCGGAGATTCAGTAGTTACCGGCAAGCCGGTTCTCGAATCGCTGACCGAAAAGCTGCCCTATACGCTCAAACTGGCTTTTCTGGCAATGCTGGTGTCGATTTTTGCAGGTGTCATCATGGGTATTGCCAGTGCTATCACTCAGGGGCGCTGGCTCGATCGCCTCTGCACCGTGTTTTCGGTTGCCGGTATCAGTATTCCTGTTTTTCTTTCAGGCCTGGTATTTCTCTATGTGTTTGCGGTCAAACTGCGCTGGTTCCCGACTTCTGGCTTTAGAGCCGGCGACAGTCTGCTGGTTTTCGTTCTGCCGGCCTTCACTCTCGGAATAAGATCCGCGGCTTTTCTCGCCCGAATCGTCAGAAGCAGCATGATCGAAGTTCTCAATCAGGACTTCATCAGAACTGCCAGGGCCAAGGGACTGAGTCGAACCCGAATTCTTTTCCGGCACGGGCTGGTTAACGCTCTGGTTCCGGTGGTTACCGTAATCGGGCTCGATCTGTCGAGCTACCTGAACGGCTCGGTTATCGTTGAAACGATTTTTGACCTGCCCGGAATCGGCCGTTTCGCTATGGATGCAATTCTGCAGCGCGACTACCCGATCATTCAGGGTGTCGTGCTTCTCGGAGCGTTTGTTTTTATCATGGTGAATCTGTGCATCGATCTATTCTACGCCTGGATCAACCCGAAAATTCGCGATGAAATGATGGGAAAATCAGCCGGATGAAACAGATAGCCAGACGCATGACCGTAGCCGGGTGGCTCAGTGTGACCGGAATTTTTGTCGTTCTCGTCGTTGCGCTGTTTGCACCGCTGCTGGTTACCAACGACCCGATGGAAACCGACCCGCTTCGCCGTCTTTCAAAGTCAGAAGGTTTCCCGCTCGGCTGTGATCAGCTCGGTCAGTGTGTCTACTCGCGACTGATCTATGGCGCAAGGCTTTCGCTGATAATCGGGTTTTCATCACGGCTTACTGCTCTTCTTATCGGTCTCGCCGTCGGACTTGCCGCCGGTTATTTCGGTGGTTGGCTTGACTGGCTGCTGATGAGAGTTGTAGATATGTTTCTCGCTTTCCCGAGCCTTTTGCTGGCAATCGCCGTTTCTATGGTTCTTGGCAGTGGCATCGGAACAGTTATTTTTGCGCTGGCAATAGTTGGCTGGGCTGAAATGGCACGCATCATACGCTCGGCGGCTCTCGAACTGCGGTCGGCCGAATACGTTGTCGCGGCGAGAACCCTTGGCGCCAGCCACCTGCGTATAATTCTGACGCACATTCTGCCAAATTGTCTGCCATTGATTACCGTGATTTTTACCATGGGCATGGCGACTGCAGTGCTGTCTGAGGCCAGTCTCAGCTTTCTCGGCCTCGGCGTTGACCCATCATTGCCCACCTGGGGCGGTATGGTGGCTGCCGGCAAAGATTACATGCTGCGCCGGCCAGAACTGGTAGTTTACCCCGGAGCCTGCATCGCTTTTCTGGTAATCGTTTTTAACGTTTTTGGCGACGAGCTTCGCGATATTCTTGACCCGTCACGCAAAGGACACTGGTGAAATGAGCCATTCTAAACGCCCTCTGATCGGTATTGCCTATGCAGATTCTTCGGTGCGCGACCAGGAAATGCGCATCCGCACCTATGTCTCGCGCAAATATTATCATGCCGTGCAGAAAGCCGGTGGTGACCCGATTTTGCTGCCAGCACCGCTGCTGTTGCCCGGGCAAAATTCCCGTGAGTTTTTCGAACGCTTCGTCATGCGCTATCTCGGTCTGATCGATGGCCTGCTGATGCCTGGCGGCGAAGACGTGCACCCACGCTTTCAGGGCGAAGACCCGCTGCCAACTCTCGATCTTGTAAATCCTTTCCGCGATGAATATGAGCTGCTGCTTGTCGAAAAGGCCAGTCGTGAATTTTCCCTGCCGGTTCTTGGCATCTGCAGAGGCTGTCAGGTGATAGCTGTCGCTCTCGGCGGCAAAGTGCATCAGGATCTCGCCGGTGTTGCCGGCGTGCAGCATTCACAGAAGGCTCCACGCTGGTCAACTTCACATCAGGTAGCAGTTGCCGAAGGTTCTCAGCTCGCCCGGGCAATAAAATCGCCGTCGGGCAAAGTTTTTACCAACTCGTTTCATCATCAGGCGGTTAAAGAAGTGCCGGCCGGTTTTATCGCCTCAGGCCATACCGGCGACGGAATCATAGAAGCCATTGAAAGCCGCGAATCCAGATTCTTTGTCGGGGTTCAGTGGCATCCCGAAGAAACTTTCGACGGCGACGAATACAGCCGCAATCTTTTTTCTGCCTTCATCAACGCCGCCGCAG
>DAOQWI010000185.1:4888-6671 GCA_035342015.1 Candidatus Ozemibacteraceae bacterium
TTTCTTACCTGTCACCCTAAACTTTTTGGGCATTTGTGCCGATATATAGTACAGGGACGATAAAGGGGGCAGTGTATGAAAAAGATAACCCGGGCGATTCTGCTGGCTGTGCTTCTCGTTATGGCTTTCAGTGGTTTCAAAACCGTCACGACCCGCTCGGTCGAAATTCTCGACTGCCAGTTGACCACCAGCGAAGCTAACCTGAAAATTCTGCCTGGTACCCGTTATCGTCAAAATTCAGTCAGCCTCAGGGTTTCCGTTCACGAAAGTGCAAAAACTGCCGCCGAGGGCTTCAGAAAAGTTGAACTGCTGCAGATTCCGGTTGGCGGCATAACTTTCAGAGTGCCTCTTTCGAAAAAGCTCAATTCCGGGCAGAGCTACAAAGTTGCTGTAATGGTAGACGAAATCGAAACCGGCAACCGCGAAATTCAGTGGGCCGCTCTTAAGGTCCAGGGAACCAGCTCCGACGACTTTTTTTCGCGCAAGTTCAGGCCAATAACCGAGCCTGCCAATCTGCGCAATCAGATCAGCGCCAATGCCATCAGAAGCCGCCTTTGATGCGGTTTTTGCGAATTCCGCCTTAGAGTCGTATTTTTCGGCCTCAAAATACTGTTTTAAGGGTAAAAAATGACTGCTTTTTAGATGTTTTTGCCCTTTTTATGGGCTTTTCTGCTGGTCCGACCCCAGGTTATACCCCGGTTATAAAAATCGTGCGGAATGAATGACCAAAACGCCGACTGCGGCCCATATGACCACGCACAACTGCAGCGGGCGGTCGCTCAACACCACTTCAGAGGGGTTTTCTCCCAGTTCCTGAATGTGAATCAGATACAGATAGCGCAATATGCCGTAAATCACCATCGGCACTGTATAGATCATTTTGTCGCTGCCAAACTTCGCAATCGTTTCGGGGCTGACCGTATAGAACGTGTAGGTGACAATCGCTGTCGCGGCTAAAATTGACGTCATCTGATCGATATAGCTCAATGAATACTGCGCCAGAATTTTGCGATGTTTGACCGCATCATCGTGGTAATTGGCAATTTCCTGGCGGCGTTTGGCCAGGCCGAGAAACATCGCCAGCATCAGTGTTGAAAGCAACAGCCAGTGCGAAATGTAGATTCCCGGTTCAAGACTTTTCAAGGCTCCAACCCCGGCGGTTGCACGCAGCACAAAGCCAATGGCAATGCACATTACGTCGAGTATCACCAGATTTTTCAGCTTGAAACTGTATGCGAGATTCAGCATGAAATACGCCAGCGACAGTGAAAAAAACAGCGGCGAAAGATTCCAGGCTGCCAGCAGGCTGATGATAAGAATGATTATCAGAGCTCCCTTGGCTTCACCTACCGAAAGCTCACCCGAGGGAATCGGCCGCTGGCATTTTATCGGGTGCAACCGGTCTTTTTCAAGGTCGGCAAGATCGTTGAGCAGATAAACACTGCCCGAAAGACCACAGAACGTAAAAAAACCGGCAATGGTGAACAGCCAGGCCTGCCCTGAGAAAAGCAGACCTTTCTCCGAAAACAGCAGGGCCGCGAACAGAATCAGGTTCTTGGTCCATTGTTTTGGGCGAAGGCTGGTAAACACAGGTGCTATCATAGGTTTTCCTGACTGAATTTTGGTATATGTGGCAGATTTTAGCAGCTGAACTCAATTCTGTAAAGATTTCCATCCTCTGACTTTGTCTATTTGTTCCAGGGTAAACGCTTACTTAATTATTTCTAGATGCTAGTTTCGGCAGGTCAGGCGATTGCATAAGCGAGCTTGTCGAGCACCCCAT
>DAOQWI010000186.1:0-3311 GCA_035342015.1 Candidatus Ozemibacteraceae bacterium
TTCGCACCCTTCGCCGTGGTCGCCGATATCGGCGCGCTGGTATCGCTCGACTTTCTCGGCTTCGGGCTGCCGGCGCCGACGCCGTCGTGGGGTGAACTGCTCGGGCAGGGCCTGTCGAACCTGACCAAGCCCTGGCTGATTCTGTCGCCGACCCTGGCGATGTTCTGCACCCTGCTTCTCGTCTCATTCATCGGTGAGGCAATCAGAGAAGCGTTCGATCCGAAGCAGTATTCACGGCTCAGATAAGGAGTAATTCGCAATGGCCAAAGAACTTTTAACCGTAAGAAACCTGCGAACCTACTTCAAAACTGAAGCCGGTATCGCAAAAGCCGTCGATGGCGTCGATTTCGATATCATGCCCGGCGAAGTGCTCGGCATTGTCGGCGAATCGGGCTCAGGCAAGTCGGTGACCTCGCTGTCGATCATGCAGCTGATTCCGAACCCGCCTGGCGACATCGTCGACGGCCAGATCGTCTTCGAAGGCGTCGACCTGCTGCAGGCCTATCGCGCCAAAAACTACGACGCGATCCGCAAGATTCGCGGCAACAAGATCTCGATGATCTTCCAGGAACCGATGACCAGCCTCAACCCGGTTTTCACGATCGGCGACCAGATTGCCGAATCGCTGATTCTGCATCAAAACCTTGATAAAAAGGCAGCCCGCGACCAGGCGGCCAATATGCTCGATCTCGTCGGCATTCCGTCAGCGCGTGAGCGTCTCGACGAATACCCGCACCAGTTCTCGGGCGGAATGCGCCAGCGCGTCATGATCGCGATGGCGCTGGCCTGCAACCCATCACTGCTGATCGCCGACGAACCGACTACGGCGCTCGACGTCACGATTCAGGCGCAGATTCTTGAGCTGATGCTTGACGTCAAGGCGAAAACCACGAATGCGGCGATTCTGCTGATCACGCATGATATGGCGGTAATTGCCGAAACCTGTCACCGCGTGGTCGTCATGTATTGTGGCAAAATTCAGGAAATCGCCGACGTCAAAACCATTTTCAACTCACCTGGGCACCCGTATACGCAGGGTCTGCTGGCCTCGCTGCCGAAGCCGGGGCAGAAAGTCAGAAGATTGAGCACGATCGAGGGCATGGTTCCCTCGCTCTTCAATCTGCCGGCCGGCTGCAGCTTTTGCACCCGGTGCACCCAGAAACTCGCCCATTGCGAAACGCAGATGCCCGAAATGGTTGAAGTTTCGCCCGGCCACCTGGTGCGCTGCCATCTGGCAAAGCCCATGAAGAAAGCCTGAAGGGGAAGGTGAAAGCATGAGTCAGAAAACACGCAGCGGCAAGGTGCTGCTTGAAGTAAAAGATCTCAAAATGTATTTTCCGGTTCTGGGCGGCGTTTTCAGAAGCAAGGTCGCCGATGTCAAGGCGATCGACGGCGTCAGTTTCGAGCTGCGCGAAGGCGAAACGCTCGGGCTGGTCGGTGAGTCTGGCTGCGGCAAGTCGACGACCGGCAAGTGCATCATCAACCTCAACCAGCCGACCGGCGGGCAGATTCTGTTCAATTCGAAGCTGACCGGCGAGCTGCCGGTTACTGCAGTTAAAGAAGGTGGCAAGTCGGTCAGTGTGCCGCCGTTTACGGTACCGACGCCGCTGACTGTCGACATTGCCCGCCTGAACAATGATCAGATGCGGCCGTTCAGATCAGAAATTCAGATGATTTTTCAGGACCCGTATGCGTCGCTGAACCCGCGCATGACGGTCAGCGACATCATCATGGAACCCATGATGATTCACACGCCTGAAATGTCGCGCCCGGAAATGCTCGACAAGGTCAGCTGGCTGATGCAGAAAGTCGGCCTGTCGGCCGAGCAGGCAACCCGTTACCCGCACGAATTTTCGGGCGGCCAGCGGCAACGCATCGGCATTGCCCGTGCTCTGGCGACGAACCCGCGTCTGGTTATCGCTGACGAACCGGTTTCGGCGCTCGACGTGTCGATTCAGGCGCAGGTCATCAACCTGATGCAGGATCTGCAGGAAGAATTCGGTCTGACCTATATTTTCATCGCCCACGATCTCGCGGTCGTCGAGCATATTTCAGACCGCATTGCCGTCATGTATCTCGGCAATATCGTCGAAATAGCCGAATCAGAAGAACTGTTCAAAAACCCGCGGCACCCTTACACAAGGGCGCTGCTGTCGGCGATTCCGCAGCCGAACCCGAACGTTAAACGCGAAAAGCGCATCGTTCTCGAAGGCGACGTGCCAACACCGCTGAAAAAACCGTCTGGTTGCGGTTTCAGAACCCGCTGCCCGATTGCAAGGCCAGAATGCGCGCTGACCCGGCCCTCAATGGTCGAGATCGGCCCCGGCCATCTGGTTGCCTGCCCCTGGCACTCAACCCTCGACAAGAACTGACCAGTATCAGCGGTTGTTGATTTCTGGCGGGTTGGGGCGTAGTGTAAAGAGATCGGGAGGGAATGCCATGAAACATTTTGTTTTGCTTCTTGTCACCGCACTTCTGTTTGTACTGCCGGCGAGTCTGGCTGCGGCGCCGCTCGCTTCAGGAACCTATGAAGAAAATGAATACCTGGTTTATGTGCCTGACGGCATCGATACAGATCAGAAATATCCGCTGATTGTCGCTTTTTCACCGGGTGGCGATGCTGACGGGCTTATAAAAACCTGGGGGCCGCATGCCGACCGTAATAAATGTCTGGTGCTGGCTTCGAAGATCATTAAAAACGGCATGGATATTCCCCTTTACCTGAAGCGTCTGCGCAAGCTGATCTGGGAAAGGGTGGGCGAGCAGTTTCCGGTGCAGACCGACCGGGTAATCACACTCGGCACCTCGGGCGGCGGCATGGCAGCTCATCTGTTCAGCTTTTTCCACCCTGATACGGTTGGCGCTGTGATCAGCAGTGTCGGCTACATTCACGAAAACAGCCTGAAACATAAAGATACTTACCCGCAGGGCAAGGTCTGTGCCTTTCTGACGAGCCCGACTGATTTCAATTACAAGCTGATGCAGGAAGACAAGAAGTTTCTTACCAGTCTCAACTGGAAACTGAAATGGTATGAATTCGAAGGCGGGCATCGCACCGCACCCGAAGACGTGCGCGAAGAGGCCCTTGAATGGGTTTTGCAGACTCTGCAGGAATGAAGTGGCAAATGTTTACTTCTTGCCGGGCAGGCGTATTTCAGTTTAAATTATTGAACAAGAGAAATTCAAAACCTGCGTAAAGGCCGGCCCGAAATGATTATGAAAAATTTCACAAACGAGGCGTCGACAAAGATCGAAGAGATCGAAGAGATCGAAGAGATCGAAGAGATCGAAGAGATCGAAGAGATCGAAGA
>DAOQWI010000186.1:3411-5113 GCA_035342015.1 Candidatus Ozemibacteraceae bacterium
CGAAGAGATCGAAGAGATCGAAGAGATCGAAGAGATCGAAGAGATCGAAGAGATCAAAGAGATCAAAGAGATCAAAGAGATCGAGGAGATCGGAGACCCCAGGGTGACCAGAGAAGCCAGGGCGACCAGAGAGGCCAGGGTGACCGGAGAACCCGGAGAACCCGAAGTGAATAAAGAGACCAAAAAATCGCAAAAAAGCGGTGTGATAAATTTCACAAGATCAGTGAGGCGTCTTGCGGCTGAACTCCCGATTCTGCTGATTCTGCTGCTGCTGGTAATGTTTGCGGGCCCGGCAACGGCGCAACCGCATACGGTCGAGGTCGGCATGTATCTCATTGACATCGCCCATCTTGACGTCAAGGAAAGCGAATTTTTCGCTGACTTTTATGTCTGGTATAAGGCGCCGCCAGCGGCTTCCTGGACGCCGGCGAATATCGAGTTCATGAACGGCACAGTTGAAAGTGCGGCTGAACTGCAACTTGCCACCGACACGGTCGGGCGCAATATCTGGACACAGAGAATCAAAGGGCGCTTCCGTGGGCGTTTCAGGTTGCAGGCTTACCCGTTCGATTCGCAGACTTTGCCAATCAGCATTGAAGATTCAGAGTATCAGACCGATAAAATTCTCTTTCAGCCTGATTCTGCGGGCAGCCAGAATTTTTCGAAATGGATCGAGCCGGAGCTGAATGTTCCTGACTGGGAGATGGCCGGTGCGACCTGCACAGTTGACGTACATCAGTATCAGACCGATTTCGGGCTGGGAGACCAGAAAACTTCGCATTATTCACGCCTGACCTTCAAGCTCGATCTCAAACGGCTTTTTATGCCGCATCTGATCAAGTTCATTCTGCCGCTGATAATTATTGCCGGCATGGCTTACATGGTATTTTTCATCAACGCCAACGAATTCGAGGCGCAGTGCGGAATCTGCGTCACGGCGCTGCTGTCGGCGGTAGCACTGCACATGGCCCAGGCCGATGCACTGCCGGCGGTCGGTTACATGCTGATGTCTGACAAGATTTTCATTCTTTTCTACGTCGTGATTTTCTCAGCACTTGTACAAACGGTTGTTAACAACAGTTATGCCAAGCGCCGGCGTTTCGACATGGCTATTTATCTCGACAAACTTTTCCGGGTCTGGTATGTAGTTATACTGGTCGTCGGAAACATTCTCGTATTTCTGCTGAGCTAAGGAGCTGGCAATGAAACCTCTGCTCGATACTGCCAAACAGATCGCACTTCCCGCACTTTTCGGCATGGTGCACGTCAAGGCCCTGCCCGGAACGCCTTTCAACACTCATGAAATGGATAAAATCGTCGAAATTGCTGTAGCTGAAGCCGAGCAGTTTCAGATTGCCGGTTTTGACGGCATTATTCTTGAAAACATGCATGACCGCCCGTATCTTAAATGCGAAGTCGGCCCCGAAATCGTGGCGGGAATGACCCGCGTTGCCTGTGAGGTTAAACGCCGTGTCGGTGCCGCTTTCCCGGTCGGTATCCAAATTCTTGCCGGCGCTAATATTGAAGCACTTGCGGTTGCCATGATCAGCGGCTGTGAATTCATCAGGGCTGAGGGTTGTGTTTTCGGGCATGTCGCTGACGAAGGCTGGATAGAAGCCTGCGCTGGCAAACTGTTGCGCGAAAGAGCCCGGATCGGCGCCGGCAGAGTGCGCATCTGGACCGACATTCAGAAAAAGCATTC
>DAOQWI010000186.1:5213-6662 GCA_035342015.1 Candidatus Ozemibacteraceae bacterium
CTTATGAAAAATTACCTGCCCGAAATTCGCAAGAATCTTGAGTTGATCGACCTTATCGAAAGCAAGTTTAAGATCAAACCCAACAACGACGTTGATGATCCGCTTCTTTACTGCGGAGTAGCTGATTCTAACATCATTGCACAGTTGAGCGAAGACGTCGAAAAGTATTTCGGGAAACCATACAAACCCGCCGGGGAAGGCGCTTTTTTCAAGAACTTTTTTGACAAGTTCATGCGCGAAGTCGGTGGCGCGAGAAAAGAGCAGACTCTCTACCGCAGGGAAATCTCAGAGAGCATCGTTCTGTATTGCGCATTCTGGCCCTGGGGTTCAAACCCCGTCAAGACTTCGGTCCGCATCGGTCTTGTCTGTTACGGCGCCGATGAAAGAGACTTTTTTACCCGAGAACTGAAAGGCGCGTTCTGAAACCTTATTGAGGGGGCAAGCTTAAATGAATCAGCTCAAAAAGAACCATTTTTATCTTATTGAAACCGCAAAAAAAATGATTTCAATGAGATTTAAAGAGAACCGTCACCATTTTGCCGCAGCCGTTAAATCGAAGTGCGGCAAAATTTTTACCGGTCTGCAGCTGAAAACATCGCTGGGCGGCGCCGAGGTCTGTGCCGAAGCGGTTGCTCTTGCTGCTGCAGCTGAAGAAGGCATAACAGATATCGAAACTGTTGTTGTGGTCAACCGCATCGGCGACATCATCGCCCCCTGTGGCAAATGCCGCGAACTTTTTATTGATTATTGCCCGAAAGCCGAGATCATTGTTCCGGGCGTCGGTGGCGGAAAAGTTGTCAACCCGCACGACTTGCTGCCAATGCGCATCAGCCTGCTGAACGAAGGCAAATGAGGCAGGGTCCAGGTGACTGAACGCGACGACGTCATCGAGATTCCGGTTAACGGGGTTCTCGATCTGCACACCTTTCGCCCCTGTGAAGTCGCAGATGTGGTGAGAGACTACCTTGAAGCCTGTCGCAAAAAAGGTATTACCAGCATCCGCATCGTTCACGGCAAGGGTATCGGGAATCTGCGGCGCACTGTCGAAGCCACTCTCAAAAAGATTCCATGGGTAAAAAGCTGGCAGCCGGCCGGCCATGATGCCGGGCACTGGGGCGCAACCCTCGTAGAATTGCAAACCCTCTAGCCCTCTGTCACATTTAAATTTACGAAGGAGTCAAACCAGATCGGCAATCCAGGCTACCGCGATAAAGCGCGGCAGGCGGCTGATCAGACTGGCAATGATAACCTTGCCGAGTGGCATGTTATATATGCCGCCGATCCAGCATACTGCTGAGTAAGGTATCGGGGATACCCCGGCTACAAAAATAGCGAGCGAGCCATGATCGCGAAACAGGTCGCGGCCAGCCCTGAGAAGTTTCGAGCCAAAAAAACGGCGAAACCGCCAGGGTCCAAAGTATTTACCGATAAAGTAGCCGGTTGTGCCGC
>DAOQWI010000187.1:0-6622 GCA_035342015.1 Candidatus Ozemibacteraceae bacterium
AGTGATTCGCAGCAGATAAACAGCGCCATTCTGAGAATAGCCTGCGCCGATCGACACAAGGACGAAGAGCAGGACAATTAAAGATATGGGCTGTTTACGGTTCATCGTTCGTATTGCCCCCATACGGCATCGAGCACAATCACCGTTGTTGATGCCGTGCCGAGAACAGAACCGACGAACGAATTGGCGTTGCCGTTCCAGGTGTATGACTCGCCGGCAGACACCAGACGGCCAACTCTGTTTGTTCCGGTGGCGATATTGTCGGGGTGGCCGATAACGAACGAACCTGAGGCACACCGTAACTCAAAACCGATGGTGCCGGCTGGCAGATAATCGGCCAAATCGACGATTGCGTTGTTGATTGTAATTGTCGGCGTAGCAACGTCTTTAAAGCCAAAGTTAATGACGACCGGATAACCGTTCTGGGTCGGCAGATTTGGCTGATCGGCAAAAGCGATAATTACGCTGGTAAATGCCAGGGCCAGCGCAAGGAAAAAATGTTTTTTCATGTCAATTCTCCAGTGTAAAAAGGAAGGGCGGCATTTCTGCCGCCCCGGTAGCCTGTCGGTTATTCGGTTCCTTTGCGGCCCCAGACTTCGATTATTACTTCCTGATTGCCTGATGCACCGATTGAGATATTCGGGGCACGGTAGAAAATGCCTTCATAGGCTTTTCCGCTAACAACGGCTTCGCCCTGCGGGGTCAGCAGATGAGAAGCGGTAGCGGTTGGAAGAGCAATGCCGGAAGCTGTAGTCACAGAATAAGGAACGTAGGTGAGAGACGCGGTGCCGTGATTCTGAATGCGCAGCTTGATCGGATATTCTACGGTGTCGGGAAGCATATAAACAGCTTCGGTGCCGGTCGCTGTATTGTCGTCTGCAGTGATTGCGTGCGATGTGTCGAGCGTGACAACGGTCTGTTTCAGGATCTGATCGAAGGTGTGTGCCTGAGCAGCATAACCGGCTTTTCTTACATCAGGGTCGGTGCTGGCGAAAGAAGGAGTGGCCGCAAACGCGACGAGAAGGAGAACGATCAAGAACTTTGCGCAAAGTTTCATTGTGAAACCCTCCTTGGTTAAATATGAGCCTCCGGCCCATTCATTTACATTATACACCCATTATCAGAAAATTGATAGATTTTTTACATAAACAACACTGATTTTTTGCGGCGATTTGATGCCGGTCTTTTGCGCTGCTTGCGGGGCTTAGCGCGACTTTCTTCATCTTCTGGAATTGGCAGATTGGTGCCTTGATATTTCTTCCTGATCTTTTCGAAGTCGCGGTTGAATCGCTTCTGCTCAATCAGCATCAATTCGCGCTTTTTATCGTCGTCGATGGTTGTGTCTGCCTTGATGTCTTTGATGTTTTTCTCGGTCGTTTTGAAACGATCTCTTGCCACTGACAACCAGGCGTTTCTTTCCAGCCAGGCGGCATCATCCTCGCCTTTTGCATCAATGAACCGCTGCACTTCGTCGCGATTGGCCCTGAATCTGTCGTATGCTTCAAAGTCGGTATTGCCGCCGTAGAGTCTACGAACAAACGGAACATTACCGGGTTGAACTTCCTGACCGGCGCCGATTCTCCAGGCAGTATCAAAAGCCCTGCCTACTGTTTTACCCGCGCCGCCAGTGTAATATTCATAAAGATACTGAAGATCTGCAGCGGAAAAATCGAGCGTGCCAGGCCGGCGGCTGTCGCCGTCGATCGAGTTCAAAGCCTGTGTCAAAGCAACCAGAATCTTGTTCGTATCTTTGTTGATAAGCTGACTGCGCGGTGATTTTGCTTCAAACTGCGGCTGATCTGGTTTGATTCGCTTGCCTGTCCATTTGCGGTTGGTTGCTACATCAAACAAGCCCTTGACCGCTGTCGGCACTGCGCTATACAGCACTCCGCGTTCATCAACGCCTATTGGGCTGAATGCTGATCGCATGGCGTTCATTATATTGCCGACAGATTCGTATGCAGTTTGTTCGCCGAACAGCATTGCCGAAACATTGCGACCGATTGCCGGAAACACATTGAATCCGTGTGGCATTGGGATTTTTAACGGGTTATCGCCCTGGCCTGGCAGCATGACCATGTAATTCATGTCTTTTTCGCCGGCTGATAGCTTATCCCAATACTTGCGCTCATCATCGGGGTCGATGTCGCTGAGAATGCGGCCGGCAACATCCATGATAAAGCCAAGAGCAATTCCGGCTGCGATTACCTTTCTACCGGTCGGCGATTTGGCGGCTGCTGCCGTTACTGCTGCGAACCTTGCTGTGCCGTTGAGTGACGCAGTGCTGAATAGATACATGGCATTAAGTATCTGCCCCGCTGTGCCGCGCTTCTGGAAATTAAGGGTAACATTGGCAGCAATCGAGGCGGCTTTCGTTTTGCTCATGCCGCGCTTGATCGCTTCACGATATGCCGAAAATCTGGTTGCCGATTCGATAACATCATTGGCATTTTCTACCAGTTTCACGATGTCGCGGGCGGCTTCCTTGATCTGATATGCCGTGCCGTTGCGCTGTGCTTCTTCCATGCGGGCCTGAAGTTTTGCAGCGGCATCCTGAAGCTTGTAAATGTCGCGGTAACCGATTTTGCCGCCCTGAAGCATGAAGTCTTTAAACAATGCTGTGTCAGCGTTCTTTACTCCGGTCTTAAACTGATAGGCGGCTTTAATTGCACCAGGCACGCCAAGCACTACGTCTGCGGCCATTTCCCCTGATTCTTCTGTCGATAAAGTGATTGCAGCGGTCTGAATATCTCGCAGCAGGTTCACGAACATAAATTCAGGGTTAACTGAAGTATTGACAGCACCGAGGAACCGGTTAATCATTCGCAGATATGGGCCGGGGAAGTCGCCGAGAACAAGATCGTTCTGGTTCTTTATTGCTGCCAGTAGTGCCGGGTCTTTAATGCGCATGACCAGCCCGCCGGTCGAGGTCGGAACATAAAGCAGCTCTTCGCGTTTCTCGTATGAATCGAGCCGGTATTTCACTTCGCCGGTATTCTCGTCGAAGTAAGGCTTTTTCACAGCCCGGTTGATTTCGTAAAGAGAGGGCATCGGGTGGTTGATCGCGAACCGTGCAAACGCCCGGCGCACCTTGGCATTTTCGCCGTAAGAGAAAGTTGCTTCGATTGCTTTTTCGGTATGCGCAAGCTGGTCTGATGCTTCGCTGCGACGACCAAGCGCACGCCAGTCAAGTTTTGTGGAATCTTCAGTCATGCTTTTGAGCGGCGCATAATGCTGATACTTGCTGTTGAGGGTGTCGCGCACGTTTTCAGCCATGAGGCCATACTTAACCTGTCGATCGAGCAGCTTTTTGTTGAGTCTCCAATACATTTCTCCGGCTTCAAGATACGTGTCGAATGTGCCGTCAGCTTTCATTTTCGCGATTTCTTCGCGGGCTTCTTTGGTTGTGATGCCAGAGCCGGCATAGTTCGGGTTATCTGGGTCAGCGGCAGCTCTCTGACGAAATTCCGGGTTGATCTCGAAAACATGGTTGTTGCGTTCTTCGGCGTGCATAACGCGCAGGAAGCGGTTGAACTTTTCATAACTGATCTTGTTTTTGTTGAGATAGTCAATGATCGGTTCGAACTCGTCAGACTTGAACTGCTCGGTTCTGTTGCTGATTCTGTTCGTAAGCAACTCAAGGCCACGATAGAAGTTTTCGCCTTCAGATACTTCGCTGATTCCTGCTTCTTTGGCTATCTTTTGCTGAAGTCTGAGAGCCGGTCCCCATCTGTCGAAAAGAATATCGTCAGCTTTGGTTATGACGGTTTTGAATCGTTCTTTGATTGTCAGCTTTGGCTTTGCGGGTGTAGCAGGCTGCTTCTGCGTGAAATAATCGTCATGCTTGCGCTTTCTGGCTTCTTCAGCCCTTTGGCGCTTTTCTTCTTCGGCCTTGTATTTTGCTCCGGCTTTTTCGGCGCGTTTAAGTTCTTCGAAAACGGTGCTTTTGACGATGCTCTTGGCTTCGGTCAGTTTGTTTCTCGCCCATGCGCGATTCGCTTCAACCCATCGCCAGCCACCCGGCTTTCTTCGTTCGAGCGTTGCGACGCTCTGACCGTTGTGAATCAGGCGCAGTTTTTTCTTGTCGTCTTTAATCCACTGCAGGTCTTTCGGCTGGATTCCGAACGATTTCGGAACTGTGCCAGCCGGGCGGTTGCCGCCGATTGCGCCTGTGCGGCTTCTCATTACCGCAGTCAGATCGGCAAACATGCCGCGCAGATGCTTACCGATGCTTTTGCCGAACTGGCGAAGCATGGCCTTTGCCCAATCGGCGAATCGGGTAATGCCTGAGCGCAGGAGGTTGAAGCCTGAGCGCACAGCTTTATAACCGGCTCTGGCAATTAAATATTCAATCGAAAACAACGGTCGGCCGGCGGCTTTTCTTGCCGATATTTCTGCAGGAGCGTCAGCGGTCTGCACAATAACTTTTTGCCCGCTTTCAGAAACAAACTGGCCGGCAAAATTACCAGGCTTGGCCTTTCTTTCGTTTACGTCTACAAAGGATATTTCGCCAACTACAGACTGAACAGATCGCAAGGTGTCGTAAAAGAAATATCTGGCTTTTTCACTGTTAACATTGCCGTCTGTAATTGGCATTATTGCCGAAACTTCAGGGCCAATAATTAACTTAGCAGCTTCTTTGCCGTCTGTAACAAGATAAACAACCGAGTTGTCGATATTGCTTTTGCGGCTCATAAACGGCACTTTGAAAACCGGCTTGGCCTTTGTGTCGATGCCAAAATCAGAAACAACTCTTTCTCCACAAGTTCTATCGCTAAAATTCATCGAAATATCGCCGCGACCTGTTGGCGCCTTTTCGTTTAATACCAGGATTGCACCACCACCGAACGAATATCCGTCTTTATATTGGTCGAAACTGAATTTGGTTGCATTCGACGGCCTTTTCCCAAAAACTGCTGAAACATTTGGTTGTGGTTTGAGAGCGGGCGCCAGTGACGCTTTTGATTCGCGCAAGCTGTCGCTATCGATTTCGTTTATGGTCTTAAAACGCTCGTCGTTATCAAGATATTTTGCGGCAACAGTTTTTATTTCCGTAATGATGTCATTAACGTTTTTTTTGTTTTTTGCGGCATACGTTACTGCCGAGCCTTCGTTAGTCGAGATGCCTTGAGGGTCGTAACCATAAACGAACTTAAAGCCGCCCTGCTGCGACCTTTCAAGGTAGCCCATCAGCTTGCCTTTGTAATAAGCAGCCCAATATGAAATTGAATCACCGCCTTGCGGGGTCAGCTCAATACCAGTTTCTTTTTTCATTGCAGCATAGGCTTTTTGATAATCAGTAAATACCTGTCTGATCTTGCGGCCTGTTTGCATGGTTGCAGGTCTGCTTTTTGCGGCTTTCGTTTCTATTTTTTTGGGCGTTTCTTTGACGATTGCTTCGGCTTCTTTCGCCTCTGCTGCGCGGCGGGCAATGCTTTTTATCCCGCTAAGTTTCTTTACCCACGACTTCGGGATATATCTTAAGGCGTTGTTTACATCAACCCGAATGTAAATTTGATCTGGCGTGCCGTCAATGGTTTGCGGCGTTGCTTCTAGAATTGTTGCGGTAAATTCTCTGCCGTCGGGGTATTCAAAGGTTATTTCATCGCCATTATAAAACTTGCGCGAATCTGGTTTCGCTGAAGTTGATTTCGCCGCCGGCTTTTCAATAGTCACCAGTTGAGAGTTAACGCCGGTTTGTCTGAAAGCATCTTTGCCGGCGAAGGCCTGACCGAGATTTTCTGAAGTGCCACCGACTTTATCGAGCCAGTCACGGAACTCGACTGATTCTTTATCGTTGGCGAAAGTGAAATGATTGCCCATAATCGCGACCATTTTGCCGCCAGGGGCAAGCAATTCGTAAGCTTTTCTGACGTGTTTGATGTCGCGGTTCTTGCTGAACGGCGGGTTCATTATGATGCGGTCGAACTTCTGATCGGTTTCGAAGCTTTCGAAATTGGTGCCGATAACTTCGTGATTTTTCATTGCCAGGATCTCGCGCAGATCTCCGAGCGGTTCGATGACTTTTACGTCTGCTTCCGGCTGCGCTTCCTTCACTGCGTCGGCAAGGTCGCCTTTGCCGGCAGAGGGTTCGAGCACTTTCATGCCCGGTCTGATATCGAGTTCCTGCGCCATGCGTTCAGCGAGAGCTGGCGGAGTCGGGAAGAAATCGAAGCCTTCGAACTTTTTACCGATCAATTCTCGCTCAGCTTTAACAAGCGGCGATTCCTGTTTTTTGCCCGCTTCGAGGTTGCGGTATTCAATCAGAGCGTCAGCCAGGTCAGAATCAGATTTTATACCCGCCGCTCTAAGCTTCTGGTAGTCTTCAACGGTTTCGAGAATCCTGGCAAACTGATACGGCGTTTTGATGCCTTTTTTCGCTATGGTCTTTTTGATGTCGAGAATTTTGCCAATGGCTTCATCACTCAATGAAACGTTGCGAGAGCGATTGCCGCGCCCCAGCTTTTCGATATACGCCGCTGCGGGTTTCATTCCCTGGATTGCTTCAAGCTCTCTCGCCGCGTGGTCGAACCAGTCCCCGTAAGGGTGCGGTCTGTTGAATTCTGCGCCGTCTCGGATCGCAGCATCTGTGACCGGTTCTTTTTTGTACCAGTCGTAAGCT
>DAOQWI010000188.1:0-6485 GCA_035342015.1 Candidatus Ozemibacteraceae bacterium
CGACTGACATGCCGTAACACGCTGTTGGAAAGAAAAAAGTTTACGTTTACCCTGGCGAAAATCGTGAGCCTGCCGCCTCAAAAAAGACAAAGAAATTCTGCGCACCGGCACAATTAAAATTTTAACTTCAATCCACATGATTGACCGGTAAAAATTTGCCAAAACCCCCGTCAGAAAAGGATTTTCTGCACTGCTCCAAAAATAAAAACTTTTTCTTGACGCGTTGCAGCAATTTTGTTATATTAATTTTGCAACGCAGCGATGCGGAAAAATCGAAATCAATACTTCAACAGGAGTTTTAAAATGACTAACAACACTAACAAATGGATGGAATTCTCAAACGAATACGCTCAGCTCATGAACGAAAATTTTTCGGTTATGAACAAGTTCTGGAACGCTACCCTCGAACAGCAGAGCGGCCACACCAGAAAGAACATGGAAATGTTCTTCGAACACATGAACCGCAATGCCGAAATCATGCACGAAATCTATAACAACACCATCAAAGGCAACGATGAAATGAAAGCCGTTTTCAAAACCGGCGTTGAAAAGTTCAACACCCGCTTTCAGAAAATTTATGAAGAAACCATGAAGAATCTGACCCCGAAAACCCAGAAAGCCGGTCAGTAAGCTTTTACAATTAACTGTCAGCAGTGATAACAGCTCCTGACAGAGTTCCTTCCCGACAAAAAAATCAGGTGCCTTCAGACCCGCGCACAGCGCGGGTCTTTCGCTACCGGCAAAACCGGGTGGGGACTTTCTGAGAGATGAAAAAGTATGTTAAAATTGTACAGGACAATGATGGGCGCTGATGCTTCAGCTGCTCAATGTATCTGCTGCACGGGTAAAAACAGTGAAAATTACCAGAAACGAGCTGCCGAAAAATTCATATCAGACGAACAAAAATCCGTCTGAAGGCAGGGCTTTACCCGAAAATGCTGCCGCACAAATTCTCAGCCCGTCAGCAATGCCAGAACCATCGGATGCTGCAGGCATACAAAAACCAGAAACCGCTGGCAAAGAAAATTCCTCCGGCAGAATTCCAGACGACAGTGCCGGCAAAGACCAGAAAAAAGACACGAAAGCAACATCCGGCAACCCGGCAAAGGAACACGACCCCGAAGAACTGGCAGTCATCAACGAACTTAAACGCACCGATCGCGAGGTGCGCGCCCACGAAGCCGCACACGTCGCCGCCGGTGGGCAATATGTTCAGGGCGGTGCCAGCTTTGAATACAAGACCGGGCCTGACGGCAAGCGCTACGCTGTTGGCGGCGAAGTGCAGATAGATACTTCAGAGGTTCCTGATGACCCGCAGGCCACCATCGAAAAAATGGAAGTGGTGAAACGGGCGGCGCTCGCCCCCAAAAATCCGTCATCCCAGGACCGCTCCGTCGCCGCAGCAGCCAACAGGGCCCAGGCACAGGCGCGCGTCGAGCTGCAGACCGAAAAAAGCGAAGAATCTGAAGACGGCAACAGAAAAACAGCCCCGAAAATCGATATCAAGGCCTGAAAAAGGCATAATAAGAGAATAAGGAGAATCGAATGAGAAAACCTTGCATGGCGCTGGCCTTTGCCGCTTTAATGTTTACCGCAGGTCTTAACGCCGCCCAGACCGGCAGATTTCTTGATTCTGAAGGTAACGTCAGAGAAAAGCCCGACAGCAAAGCGAAACTTCTCTTTTCTTCGACAGCCGGCGAAGAATTCACCGTTCTCGAACGCCAGGGCGAAAAGTGGCTGAAGATACAGCTGAAAGATGGCCGCACCGGCTGGACGAGTATCATCAACGTAAAACTCGACGCTCCTGCCCCTCCAAAAGAAGAAAAGAAAAGCACCACCGCCTGGCAGGCAAGAAAAGAACCATTGCCCTCTGAAGATCAGAAAAACGAAGAATCAGTCTCTGCTTCCGGCTCCGGTTCAGAACCTGATCTGAAAGCAGAAAACACCCGCCTGAAAGACGAAGTCGAAAGACTGCAGCAGGAAAAAATGATGATCGAAAGCAGCACCCTGCAGTCGCAGGCGCTCATAGACAAGCTCAAGGATGACCTGCGCAAAATGACCGCCGCAAAAGAAAAACTCGAAACCGAAATCCGCCAGCTCAAACAGCAGACCGGCAAATAAAAACTACTCTCCCGAAAAACAAAACTCTGCCAGCAATCAGGCCAGTTTCAGTCAATATCGACCGGGGCGATGTGCAGGTCTTCTTTTTCGAGCGGCAGAAACGGCAGAAGCAGGATTCCCGGGGTTGCCAGCACCAGGGTTGCGATAAAGAAACCGACATAGCCGGTGCTCTGCTGCACATAACCGCTGGTAATACCAGCAGTCATTGCGCCAAGCGCCATAAGACCGGTCGAAATTGCGTAATGCGCAGTCGGGTATTTCGAATCCTGGGTGATGAACATCAGATAAACCATGTAGGCCGCAAAGCCAAAGCCGTAACCAAACTGGTCGCAGCCGACGATCAGAGTGACCCATATTTTGGCCGGCTGCACGGTTGCGGCCCAGATATAGAGCAGATTCGGCACGTTCATGGCCAGCACCATCGGCCACAATGACTTCTTGATGCCGTATTTCGAAATGACCATGCCGCCGATAATGCCGCCCAGCGTCAGTGCCACGACCCCGACAACGCCGGTCACAAAGCCGACTTCAGAAGTGGTCATACCCAGCCCGCCCTTTTCGACCGTATCGATGAGAAATGGATTCGACATTTTGCTGACCATCGATTCGCCAAAGCGGTAGAGCAGAATGAAACCAAGCACGATCGGCAGCTTCGCCTGCGAAAAGTATTCGGTAAAAGCTTCTTTAAATGGAAACGACTCCTGCTTATCAGCGTCTTTGCGCGGCTTCGGCATTGCCAGATAACCCACAACGATAAAAAACAGGTAGACCAGTGCCGCGACGATCAGCACGTTGCGCCACGCGATCGGGATCAGGGCGCCCGGCGCCGATTCAAAGGTTCCCGCCAGATAAATCAGACCGCCGTTGCAGAAAACGTTGGCAAGTCGATACGCCGTGCCGCGGATACCGACGAAATAGGCCTGGTCTTCGGGCGAAAGAGCGAGAATGTAAAAGCCGTCGGCGGCAATATCATGGGTGGCAGAAAGAAACGCCAGAATCGTCAGAACCACAAGCGTCGGCGTCAGAAAGTTTTCCATGTTAATCGTCATCGAGACGCAGAGCATGGCGACAATAGCAAGGATCTGCGTGCCGACGATCCATTTACGTTTCGTTGAGGTCGATTCAACCAGCGGGCCCCAGAGCATTTTGAGAATCCAGGGCCAGGTGATCAGGCTTGTCCAGAGGCCGATTTCGGCGTTCGAAATGCCGAGGCGCTTGAACATGGTCACCGAAATGGTGCTGACGATAAAATAAGGTATGCCTTCGAGAAAGAACAGCGACGGCACAAAGAGCCAGGGGTTACCGGTGGTTTTCTTTTCTGCAACGGATCCGTTTTCCATATGGTTCTGCTTTCCTGTAAAACTGTTGACAAATAAACCGGCAATAGCGGATTAATAGAATGAATATATCAGAAACCGCCGTCAGGTGGCAGAACAGTTTTGTGGTTTTCAGACACAAGTCAGGAGACGGGTAAGGCCATGAATGATAAAGAAATTCAGTCTGGTGAAGAGCCTGAAAAACCCACCCAGATAAAACTTGAGATTCAGACACCGCTTGAAAAGCTGTTTTTCTGGCTTCTGGTCGGCGCGGGTTTTGTTCTCTTCAACGGCATAATTGCAATGATTCAAGATGGAAGAACCGGTTTTTCGGTTTCAATGTTCAGCATCGGTATCATATTCACGCTGCTTTTCTGGAGCCTGAAAAAACACACCGATAACTTTTACATTCTCGATCTGCCGACCCGCCGCCTCTTTTACCATTTCAAGTTTTTCTTCATAAAAAGGGTCAGTCTGTTCCGCAGCTTTTCCGAACTTGCCGCGATAACGGTAAGCGGGCAACAAAACCGTAACAAAAGCCACGTATGGTGGACCTACAGAATTCTCGCTCTCGATAAACAGGGCAGAGTTTTCGCTCTCAGCGACGATGAAAAAAGCGAAGACCGCTGCAAAATGCTCGCGTCAGCAGCTAAAATTGCTGATATCACCGGCGCCAGTTTTTTTGAAATACCGGCCGAAAAAATAGCCCGGGCCAGAAACACATACGAGAACTTTGAATTCTACGCCGTTGAGCACCGCGGCATTGACTCGTTCATCGATTTTCTCAAAACCTTTGCCGGCGTAATGGCTTTTCTGGTCGCCACAATCGCCATGGTCATGGTATTTCAGGCTGCCGTCAAATGGCTTGGTCTGTAGAAAACCCGAGCTAAACTGTCAGGCCTTCTTTACCAGATCGTAAGCCATTGCCTCGACCTCTTTCATATTGAATGGTTTGAGCAGAATGCCATTTATGCCCATTCTGACGAGTTCCTGGGCCTCGACGTTGTTGCCGTAACCGGTTGTCAGAAGCACCTTAATGCCAGGCCTGATGCTTCGCATCTCAAGAAATACTTCTCGAGCAGACAGAAGCGGCAGGCGCATATCAAGGATTACCCCGTCGATAGCGGCCGAATTCTCTTTAAATACTTCGACCGCGCGCCGGCCATCGGCAGCCAGAAGAGTCTGATAGCCAAGTTTTCGCAGAATTTCGTCGAGAATCACCAGAACCGAATTTTCGTCTTCGACAACAAGAATTGTGCCGCCTGAACAGGGAACCGCTTTCGGCTCAGGCTTTTCTTCGGCCCTGACCTGACCGGCCACCGGGAAAATAATGCGAAAGGTGGCACCCTTGCCGGGTTCAGACTGCAGATCGATTGCGCCCCGATGGCTGCGCACGATGCCATAAACCATCGCCAGACCAAGCCCGGTGCCTTTTTTTTCTCCATCCTGCTTGGTCGTAAAAAATGGTTCAAAAATTCTGGTCTTGAGCTTTTCATCGATGCCGTGCCCGGTATCAGAAACAACGAGTTCGACAAATCTCTCACCGGCAAGTTCAGGGTATTGAGCCATGTTGAGATCCTGGCGCTGCAGATTTCTGGTTGCAACCGTAATGGTGCCGCGGCCACTGATCGCCTCGCGTGCGTTGACGCAAAGATTCATCGCCACCTGAGTAATCTGGGCCGGATCGGCCTCAATCTGCCACAATTCTGAAAAGAGAAGAGTTCTGACCAGTATTTCGTCGGCCTTGTCGATGCTTCCCCGTATCAGAGCCACAACGTTGGTAACGATTTCGTTCAGAGAAACCGGTTCAACGACTTTTTTGCCCCGTCTCCCGAAAGCGAGCAGCTTCGAGGTAAGATCACCGGCTTTTTTGCCGCAGGTGATGATGTTCTGCAGAAACAGAATGTTTTCCGGGTCTTTTTCTTTGCGCAGCATCAGCGTTGAAAAACCCATAATGCCGCAGAGCATGTTGTTAAAATCATGGGCGATACCCGCAGCCAGATTGCCGATCGAATCCATTTTCTGGGCTTCGATGAGCTTTTCTTCTGATTTACGGCGAAACGAAATATCGCGGGCAACCGCAATAAAGTAGAATTCGTTTTCGAAACTGACCTTCTTCAGCTTGATTTCAAAGGGAATTTCTTCGCTTTTTCTGGTGACCAGATCGACCTCGACTGTCAGTTCGTCTTTTTCCGAGCGACCGGCGGCGGCGAAAAAGTCTTCGACCGGGCGACGGTGAGCTGGCACAATCAGGTCGATAAAGCTTTTACCGATGCCTTCTTCGGTTTGTTGAAAAAACATGTCGCGCCCGGTAATACCAGACTCGATGAGTCGTCCTTCGGGGAAACTGAGCATGAAAAAGCAGTCATTGCTCTGATCGAGAATGGCGCGAAACCGCTCGAGCTCTTTGAGCTTTTTCATCAGTTCAGGGTAGTAGCTTTTCTTGTGAGAACGCTCACCCAGACCGATGATTCTCGAACGCAGATCGTTTCTGTCGTTATCAGAGGGCTCGCTCATAGATACCTTTCAGATCATCAAGACTCAATTCTTTCGGGTTAGTCACCAGACAGGCATCTTTAAAGGCATTACCGGCAAGAACTTCGATGTCAGAAGCATTTACACCGAAGCTTGATAAAGTTCTGACGATCCCTGCGGCTTTCTTGAACTCGTTAATTGCATTGCAGATAGAATCGCGGTCAGTAAACGGGTTGCCAGAAATGCTGGCACCGAAAATCCGGCCAATCTGTCTGAATTTTTCAGGATTCGCGGCGAAATTGCAATAAATCACATGGTCAAGCAGAAGGGCGTTGGCTTCGCCGTGCGGGGCATCGACATAACCACCAAGACTGTGAGCCAGGGCATGCACAGCGCCAAGGCTTGCATTCGAAAAGGCAAGGCCGGCATAAAGACTGGCCAGCATCATCTGGCTGCGGAATTCAAGGTTATGCGGAAACTCAATTGCCTGCAGAAGACTCTGTTGAATAAGTCTGATGGCTTCGAGAGCATGCAGATCGGTTATCGGCGACGACGCATTCGAAACATAGGCTT
>DAOQWI010000189.1:0-6450 GCA_035342015.1 Candidatus Ozemibacteraceae bacterium
TGATAATGGCAATTGATATTCTGGTTGTCGATGACGAGGAAATGATTCGATGGACTCTCAAAGAGGCCCTCGAAAGCGAAGGATACAATGTAACGGCTTTTGAAAATGGCCGTGAGTTTCTTAATTATTTCAGACAGCACGGTGGGGATATCGTTCTGCTGGATGTGCGGTTGCCTGACAGCAACGGCCTTGATCTTCTGCTTGAAGCAACGAAGGTTGACCCTGATGCCATAGTAGTTATCATGACCGCGTTTGGTGACGTAGAAACCGCGGTCAGTGCCATGAAACGCGGGGCTTTCGATTATCTGTCAAAACCCTACAGCCTTGAAGAAGTCAGTCTGCTGATTCGAAAAATCGTACAGGCAAATCTTGTCAGAAGCCAGCTGCACCATTACCAGGAACGCCTGGAGAACCAGTTTTCCCGCATTCTTGGCGAGAACCAGAAGATGAAGCAGCTGCGTGAGCATATTTCGATGGCAGCGCGCACAGACAGAACGACGGTTCTGATCCGTGGTGAGTCGGGCACGGGCAAAGAGCTGGTTGCCCGACAGATTCATTTTCAGAGTGCCAGAGCCGACAAGCCCTTTATTGATGTAAACGCGGCTGCAGTAAGCAGTACGCTTCTTGAGTCTGAACTCTTCGGCCATGAGAAGGGAGCGTTTACCGACGCCCAGAAGCAGAAGAAAGGTTTGTTCGAGCTGGCGAATGGCGGTACGCTTTTCCTAGATGAGATTGGCGACCTGGACCCGTCACTTCAGGTAAAGCTGCTTCGCGTTCTGCAGGAAAGGAAGTTCAGGCGGGTGGGCGGTACGAGCGATATTCATGTTGATGTTCGTATCATTTCTGCGACCAATGCTGATCTTGAAAAGAATATCGAAGACGGCAGGCTGCGTCAGGATCTCTTCTACCGCCTCAATGTTTTTACGATCAATCTGCCGCCACTGCGCGAAAGGCGCGATGACATACTGCTGCTTGCCAAGAATTTTCTTGAGGAATTCCGCAAAGAGTTTTCGAAGGATATCGGCGGCTTCAGAGAAGACACCATAAAGATTCTCGACAGCTACAGTTACCCTGGTAACGTGCGTGAGTTGCGCAATATTATCGAGCGTGCGACGCTGCTTGAGACTTCGAATCTTATCAGGCCGGCTTCTTTGCCTGAAGAGCTTAAAAAGAACGTTGATACCGGCTATGTTTCGTTTGAGAGTGTTGAGGCAAAGCCTTGGCAGAAGGCTGGTTTCAGCTTCAAGGAGTATATTGATTCGGTTGAAAAGAAGATAGTTGTTGATGTGATGCACGAAGTCGAGGGGAAGAAGAGCCGTGCTGCCGAAATTCTTGGTTTGACAAGGTTTGCTTTGCGTCACCAGCTGAAAAAACATGATCTTGAAACTGATTGATGAAATGAATGGAGGTTTTTGCCGAACAGTGTAAATAATTCACTGGCACATTTAAAAAAGTGTGTTATATTTGCACTCATGTACCCTGTGTGAAAAAAAAGCACATTGAAGTAATCAGATAGAGGTATTCAGAGCAGGAAATAACTGGATCTAGACGTGGCACGATTTATGCGTATGTAGTATTTGTAAGCTTATCAGGTGAGGAGAAACAGCGATGATATCAGAATTACTTCAGGACAGTTTCATAGATCTGCAGCTCGATGTTAACGACAAGGTTACTGCAATTGACAAGCTCTCCGGCATGCTTTGCGGTTCAGGGCGAGTGAGTGACCATACTCATTTCGTCAGCGCAGTTCTTGAACGCGAAAAACTTGGAAGCACCGCCATTGGTGCAGGGATTGCCATTCCTCACGCCCGTGCGAACACCGTGAATGAAGTTTCGATAGCTTTTGCCCGATCTGGCCGTGGTATCGATTTCAATTCAGTTGATGGTGACCCCGTTCATCTTATTTTCCTGCTTGCCGCTCCGGTTGAATCCGGCAGCCTTTATCTCAAGCTGCTTGCCCGTATTTCACGGCTGCTGCGCTACCAGGATCTGATCGAAGACCTCAAAAAGGCTACCACCAAAGAAGAAGTCATCAAAATTATCGCCGCCAAAGAATAATCAGACTCTTTTCTATCAGTCAGACAGGTGCAGACATGACTAATGCTCGTCAGGATGAACTTTCGCTACACATGCGGATTCCGGCAGACAGGTGTTACCTTGGTAACGCTCTGCTGACGCTTGATGGCATCTGTGATCATTTCTCAGTGAGTGATGATTCGCGAGGTCGCATTAGAAGTGCTCTTGAGACCGCTTTGATTGGTTCGATCGAACTTTCTTACCAGAAGGCATCAGGTTTGTTTGACTTGAAATTCTCAGTGTTTAAAGATAAGCTTCAGATAACTGTAGAGGATTTCATGTTGAACGAAGAACCTGATGCCCTGGAAGAATACACGCACCCAAGTGTAGAACAGATGCGTCAGCGTCTTGACCCGGTGGCAGTTCTTACCGATGGTTTCAAGATCATCAAGGAAGCAGGTCGTAATTCATGTTATTCCATGCAGTTCAATCTTGTACTGGTGGAATGAATGAATGAATGACCAACTGCCCTTTGAAAATACCTTTCTCCTGCTGAAACCCGATGCCGTGCAGCGCGGTCTGATCGGTCGTCTTATCAGTCGTATCGAAGAAAAAGGCCTTAAGATTGTGGCCATGAAAATGCTGCAGATAACCCCTGAACAGGCTGCAAAACAGTATGAATGCCATTACGGCAAGCCTTTTTACCCATCCCTTGTTGAATTTATCTGTTCCGGGCCCAGCGTTGCAATGATAATTGAAGGCCGCGGTGCCATTTCATTATGCCGCCGGCTGATGGGCTCGACTTCGCCAGAAAACTCCCAACCAGGAACCATTCGCGGTGATTATTCACTCGATGTGAAGCATAACCTTATTCATGGTTCTGATTCCCTCGAGAGCTTCGCGCATGAATCGAAGGTCTACTTCAGCGAAGAAGAGATTGTAAAATATAGTCTTGACCTCGAACGCTGGATTTATTATTCCTGAAGACTCTTATTATTGTTGACCGTCATTCCCACTTCCGGAGTTATAAGTGTCTTCGCCCCCCGAAACCAGTCCCAGATTACCCCGCCGCGTTTTAAAAATCGTTCTGCTGCTGGTCGGATTTTCAGTTATTCTGCTGGCATTCCTTGCCAGATCGGAAAATTTTGCCCGGGAAGCGTTTATTTTTGCAGTTGACCGGGCTGGTGTCGATGGCCAGTTGAAGCTTGAATATTCCGGGTTCTCGGGCACTGTTGTTGACGGAATCAGCCTCGAATCATTGCGGGTCATCAAAAGAAAACCGCCGA
The DNA here is from genome assembly GCA_035342015.1 of Candidatus Ozemibacteraceae bacterium. Classification (GTDB taxonomy): domain Bacteria; phylum Muiribacteriota; class Ozemobacteria; order Ozemobacterales; family Ozemobacteraceae; genus Rifleibacterium. Next base: position 3,303 of record DAOQWI010000189.1, read on the forward strand.
TAGAGGCTGAGATCGCAAGTATCAGCCTCAAGGTGAACTTCGAGCGACTTTTTACTGCCGGAGTGCTCTCTCTATCAGGGCATATCGGGCAGATCAGGGTCGATGGCATGGCTGTGCCTCCGGCAATTCTCGAAAAAATTCCCGCCTGGAATGGCCTGGCATGCTTTGCCGGTATTCCTGCCAATGTTGAGGTGGCCAGCTTCTCGGTCGGCATCATTACTCTGAAGCCCTGGGCTGATTCGCACGCTCTGGTCAGGATTGGCGGAGTTTGTGTGAAGCCCGGCGTCAATACCGGGGAACATCAGGTCAATGCTCTTGCTGAAGCCAGCTGGAAAAACCGTCAGATAGCTTCTGCAACTGTGTCGGGTGTTCTGAGGCAGAAACAGCAGCGCCTCGATGGTAATATCGTTTTGTGCTTCGCCGGCCAGAGACTGAGTTCTGAATTGTGCGTTACGCAAAAACGTCGCCGGGTAGAACTTAGCGGTTATATCGCATCTGCTGCGATCGATCTTGCAAAGCTGTCATTATGGCTTAGCCCTGCATGGCAGGAAAGCTTTCCGTTTGGTTTCGACGGACATCTGGGTGGCTCTGGTTCATGGCTGTTCAATGATGAAGTGGGTTTTCTTGGTAATCTGACCGGTAAATACGAAAAGTTGCGGGTGGTTGCACTTGGCCTTTATTTCCCGGTTTTTGAGTTTAATGGCGACTGGAAATTTTTTGACGGTAACCTCGGTCTGAATGATGCCGGAAGCTTTTTTGCAGGTTTTCCGGCTGTTATGAGTGGCCGGGTTGAGAGTGTTGCAAGAAACTCACGCAAATGGGACCTGAATTTTGTCTGTTCTGCGGTTGATTTTTCAGATCTGGCTGGCCGTCTTCCGTGGGGGCTTAAATACAGTCTGAAGCTGCCCGATCTGGTTGGCACGGCGGCACTGTCCATAGCGCTGACCGGTATCAGATTTCCTGATGTGGCTGGCAAAGCAGTGCTTGACAGTCTTGTAATAGGCAAAGGACACGAGGAACGCCGACTCTCGGGGCGGATTAATTACCAGCAGAATGGTCTGGCGAGTGGAACCATGGAAATGGACTTCACCACAATCTCAGACAATTCTGTATTACCGGTTTTTAAACGCTTCAAAGGTCGAGGCAGCAGCCTTTATTCTGGCTTTGCTTTATATGGGCTGCCGCAGACCTTTACCTGGAATCTCAAGGGGTCGCCAGAAGATGACCAGAAATTTTCTGGCCGACTGACGGCGGGCGATAAACAACTGGCTTCTTTTGAGGGAATCTGGCATTCAGGGCTCGGACATCTACATACATCAGAGTCAGAACCTGGAACGGCCGGCTACAGCTCAAACAGTATTCCATATCTGGATCTCTTTCTTTCCAGATAAACTCGCAATAAAAACAAGGCTGCAATAAAAAAACGACTGCCCCGGTTGGGCAGTCGTTTTTTTTATTGCGGTTTTTTCGGGTCAGGTCAGCTGTTGAGCTTTCTGACTCTGGCTTCGACCTGCTGCAGGTTCACGCCCTGCTGCTGCAGAAAGCTTTCGAACCAGGCGGTGTTAACACCGTAAGATTTGAGTTCGCTTCTGAATTCTACCACCAGCTGTTGCAGCTGAATCATGTCGTTGACCTTGAGGCGGGGTTTGCTCGACATATACTGCATTGACTTAAGGTTGCTCAAAGCATTGTTAATGGCGCTGGCAAATTCATATCTCGTGACACTGTCTGTGTAGGCAAACGGGAAAGCGTTGAGAATGCCGCGACTGGAAATGTGACGCATTGACTTGAAAGCCCAGTGTTTTGATGGCACGAAGCTGAACGAGCCATTTGCCTGTGCCGGGCGCTGACTGCCGGAAACAGATGTTGCCGGTGTCGGTTTAACCTTGCTGTCGACCAGCGGTATGTAGAAGGCTGAATCGGCTTCTGCAGTTTTCTGATTCGGCAGATACTGTTTGTCACTGCTGGCAGAAGTGGCAAACTGCCACGAAACTCTCTGAGTCAGCTGTTCACCAAGTCTGCTTTTAATTTTGTCGTTGACGATTACCTTATACTCGGTTCTGGCATCGAGAGGACTGGTGGGTTCAAATATGGCGCGGTTCTGCTGTCGATCGTAGACCACCTTGCCGTCGACACGAACCTGGTTTCCGAATACCGAAATGTTGATGTTGTTAACGGTTCTCGGGTCAGCGGGTTCAGAGAAGTGCACGGCAATTTTGGCTTTGCGGTTGACGTTATTGGCGTCAGCGCCAGGAAAAATTGAAGTGACCTTGAAGGCATTCAGATTGGCAGGACTTTTCTGTGCCGGTCTGGTTCTTACGGTGCGGTCAGCCGGAGCCTGGCCAACGCTGGCTGCTGATGCCATGACGGCATTGCGGGGTGAGCTGACGACAGGAGTTCGTGTTGGTTTTGTGGCTGCCGGTCGCATTTGAGCCATTTCTGCCATCGGGTCCTGGTAGTCGGCATCAAAACCCTCAAGTTCTGCGGCTTCACGCTGCGGATTCTGCGCCGGCTGAGCGGCATACTGTGGCATGGCTGGAGATGCCGCAGGGGTAGTGGTCGAAAACATTGCATTGATACCGCTGCGGATCGGCCGCCCGAAAGCATCGGTAATGCCCTGGGTAACGACGATGCGGTAGCTCTTGTTGCTGTCAAGAAGGCCCACGGGTGTCAGGGTCGCCTGTTTGTTGCCTTTGAAGTAATGAATTCTTGCCGGAACCGGGCCGAAATCATCTTCGAGCCTGAAGGTGAATTCGTTGAGGGTATCGGGCATTACTTCTTCACTGAAAGCGATTGTAATCGGCTGGGTAAGATTGGTTACCCGGCTGCCGTTCTGCGGCGACAGGCCGACAATCTGTGTCGGTGCGGCGGCAGGCTGTGACATGGCGGCTGCTCTTGGGTTGGCCACTGCGGTTGCCTGAGCGACGCGGGTCGGCCTTGCGGCCGGTGCCTGCTGTACTGCAAATGGGTTGGCGATTGCGCTGCTCTGGTTTCTGGCCGGGGCTTTGGCAGCCGGTGCCGGCATTTCTTCGATTTCGTGCAGGTTGACCATGGGTTCCTGGCTGTTGGCAGAGCCTTCAAGCATAAACGGAATCATGGTTTTCTTGCGCAGCCGGCTGCCGCTGGTTGATGCCAGGGTCTGTTCGAC
>DAOQWI010000190.1:0-6412 GCA_035342015.1 Candidatus Ozemibacteraceae bacterium
AAAGTGGTTCGACTGCCGGGCAGGGCCGATGAACAAGTTCGGCTCAGCTTATGCATGAAGCAATATTGGACAGCGACTTGCCGCTTGTTGCCTGATCTGTAAAAATCGGTTAGGATATTCAGGTAATAAAGTTGAAATCGAAGGGGAACACCAAATGCATCTTCTGATTATTGCCTTGATGGTCATCGGCGTCATCGTGCTGGGCTATCTGGTGAAGTTATTTCCGTTCATGACCTATATCAACTGCATTTCGGCGAATGTACCCTGCTCGCCAATGCAACTTATAGCGATGCAACTGCGCAATGTTCCGACCGATTTCATTATTGAAAACTATGTTAAAGCGCGCAAGGCCGGTCTGCCGCTGCAGCTCGATCGCCTCGAAGTGCATCTTCTCTCCGGCGGAAACATCACCAACGTCATCTCTGCGCTCATCAGCGCCAGCCGTTCGAACATCGACCTGAACTTCGAACGGGCGGCAGCCATAGACCTGGCCGGTCGTGACGTCAATGATGCCGTTAAAATGAGCGTTCAGCCGAGAGTTCTCAAAACCCCTGAAATTCATGGTATCGCCAAAGATGGTATCGAACTGATTGTGCATACAAATATCACCGTCAGAGCCAACCTGGCGACCATGGTCGGTGGTGCCGGTGAAGACACGATTCTGGCACGCGTCTGCGAAGGTATCGTTTCTGCCATCGGTTCTGCCGAGAAACACTCGGTTGTGCTCAACAAGCCTGAAATTCTGACAAAGCATGTAATTGCGGCCGGTCTAGATGCCGGCACCGCTTTTGAGATCGTCTCTCTCGACATTTCTGATATCGACGTGGGCCGTAACATTGGTGCTCACCTTAAAAATGCTCAGGCAGTCGCTGACAAAAAAGTCGGTGAGGCCAGAGCCGAAGGGCGCCGCGCTCTTGCCATGGCCCTGACCCAGGAAAACCGCGCTGCTGAACAGGAAGCCCGCGCCAATCTGGTGCAGGCCGAAATGAAAATACCTCTCGCGCTGGCAGATACTTTCCGTCAGGGCAAGCTGCTGGTAAAACGCAAGGCGAAAAAGACGCCGGTAGACCGCACCGGTCTGGGGTTCGGAGATGATGCAGGCTGAAACAGAAGTAAAGGTTTCCCGTGAGCAGCTTGAGACCATGAACCGGCTGCACCGCCGCGAGCTTCGCCAGCTCAGACACATGTCAGAAGCTCAGTTTCAGGTGTTCAGGCGCAATTTTTCTTTCGGTCAGCTCGACAACATGACGCGGGCCGAAGCACAGCAGCTGCTGATGTCGATGCTGGCTCTCAACCTGCAGTTGCTCAACGACCTCAAAGAATAAGACCGTTTCGTTTAAATAAACAAGCCCGGCAGATTTTGCGTCTGCCGGGCTTGTTTGTTAACCTGGTAAAAAGTCAGGGAGTTGTCACTGCAGCAGAAGCAGCAGTCGGCAGCTCCGGGCTGATGCCAGAAGTTTCACTGGCAAGCGGAATCTGCAGTGCGGGGTAAGGAGTGCTGCCGGAAATACTGGCAGGTTCAGGAACCGGGGTATTGTCGATAACTGCGGCGGCCGGGGTGGGTTGCGCTGTTACAGCTGTTGCCGTGGCGGTCTGGCCATTTCCCTGCGCCGGGGCCTGAATTGAAACTGCCGGTACTGGCGCGGGTGCCGGTGCCGGAGCTTCTGAGCCGGCGGTCTGATAAAGCATGACTGTGTAGGCAATGTAACAGGCGAGCAGAAAGGCGCCTTCGAGTCTGACAATTTTCATGCCGGTGCGCATAAGTGGCAGAACCCCGAGACCGACGACAAACATCAGCGGAATGTGAATTCCGAGCATGTTGTTTGAAACGATCAGATAGTTTGCTTCGGTAGCGCCCGGGATGATAAGAGGCAGCGTGGCGGCACAGCCGACGATGCCCAAAAGATTGAATAGATTCGAGCCCACGACGTTGCCGACCGAGATGTCTGACTGGCCTTTACGGGCTGCGACGACCGAGGTGGCCAGCTCAGGCAGCGAAGTGCCGATGGCTATCAGGGTCAGGCCGATGATTTCGTCTGAAATACCGAGGCTCTGAGCGATGGTCACCGCGCCGCGTACCAGCAGTTCGGCCCCGAGCACCAGGCCAACCAGGCCGCCGAATACATAAATTATGTTATGGAGAGTGGTTGGTTTTGTTTCTGTCTGTTCATCAGCAGTGACAACTTCATCGGCTTTTTCTTTCATTTCTTCGGCGATGGCGTTTTCGCGTCGGCCGATTATGTAGCTCATAATTGTGTAGCAGAAGAAGAGCCCGATGAGTACAAGACCTTCGTAAGGAGTAATAACATTGCCTGTGTGGGCCATATACCACACCAGGCCGGTCATTGCGATCATGATCGGGGTTTCGCGGCGCACCATCTGGCGTTCGCAGGCAATTGGCTGAATGAGAGAGGCAATACCGAGTATAAGCGCCACATTCATGATGTTGGAGCCGACGACGTTACCGAGTGAAAGGGCCGGATTTCCTTTGAGAGAGGCATTGACACTGACTACCAGTTCTGGCAGAGAGGTGCCGGCAGCGACAATGGTCAGACCGATAACCATTTTGCTGACGCCAATATTGATTGCGAGGTTTGACGCGCCTTCAACGAGCTTGTCGGCAGCATAGGTGAGAATGACCAGCCCGATTGTACAAAATACAAGGCTTACAAGCATATTAGTGCAACTCCTGTAGCTTCTGGTGCGACCCGTATGCCATTTTCACCCTGGCAGGCTACGGCTGTTTCCGGCAATCGAATCGGCACCGGCCCGGAAATATTCATTTCCGGGCGCCGCGCCTATTTTAAACAGATACAGCTCTCTGCGCAATAAAAAACTTACCGGTTCCATAATGCAAAAGTTGATTCATGTGACCGATTCCTTTGGGTGCGATTCTGGCGTCGGGCAGTTGCGGTTTTTGCATTTAAAGGTATAATTAAATCCATCACAATTGCATAACTGGAGAATAACATGAACAAATCGACCGCCTGCAACAGACGAATACCAGTTCTGTTGGCTCTGGCCGCCGTATTTTTGTTTTTCGTCAGCGGCGTTTATGCCGATTTTGCCCTGTCGAACGGGCATACGGCATATATCGGCGATACATACACCATTTCTATGCTTGGCACCCGCAAGGCTTCGCACGATGATATACGGTCTTTAACCAAGCAGATCGAGGCTTTCCGAAAAGCTGAAAAGCTGATGCGTTCGTGGGGTATCAACATGGATGCCCGCGTTCATATCAGGTTCTATACTGATACTGACTTTCCGGCACGTGATATGTGGCTGGCGGCCGGTATGAAGCCTGATAAGGCGGCTCTCGATGCCTACGAGGAAAACAGCGGCCTGGTTTTCTGCAGCACTTCAGGCTACGAATTCGCGCACATGGCCGACAAGCTCGATGACGACTACTTCTTTCTCAACCCCTTTCCCGATTACATCAAGCGCAAATATTTCGTTAACCCCGCTTCGATCAAAGGCGAAGTCCTGCAGGAAGTTCTCGACATCATCAAAAACGAAAAGAACGAAATCGAGCAGGGTCTCGACAAACCGGTCGGCGACCAGCTGAACAATTACATGATTTTCAAGAGCGCCGCGTATTCGCCTGACAAGGCGGTTCTGTGGGTGCCGGTCACCAAACCCGGTTCTCTGCATCGCTATCTCGATACGACCGTGCATGAATACGGTCACCATGTTTTTCATCAGATCACCAAAGAAATTCTCAACAAGAACAACCCGAAGAAAAAATGGACCAACATTCAGATTTTCTTTATCAGCTCGAATATTCTGGCAGTGAACGAATTTTTTGCCGATTATGTTTCGATTGCCAATGGCTACACCAAGTGCATAAACCTGCATAAATACAACGATGTGCCGCAGGATATGAAACGCGTATTCAGCCAGGATAGAACCCTTGCCGGTTATCTCGAAGAAATCAGAAAAGGCGACAAACGGGTTAAGCACATGCTTTCAGAAGGTCATAATTCGCTGAACCCGATGCGTTCGTTCGTCTGGCAGCTGCGTCTGGCCCTGAATGCCGAAACTGTCGACAAACTCGTTATAACCGCGGTGCGTCAGGCCATCAGAAACTTTTTTGCGGTCGACATGCTCAAATACCCGCGCGTCAGACTCACCGAAAAGGGCTGGGGCTGCTTCACCATCAAGGGTTACCCGGTTGACGTCACCACCGAAAACCTGCGCTTTCTGCGCTGTCTGCAGGAAGCCGCCAACAAGCAGCTGAATGCCGAACAGAAGAAAAAATTCGCCGAGATTGCCGGCAAGATCTTTGCAGGTTACTATCCGCTTAAATAACTTTAAATTCTTTGTAAGAGAAAGGCCCGGGCTTAAAGCCCGGGCCTTTTGATTCAGAGCAGGAAAATTTTGATTATGAAAATTAAGACAACTGCCACGACGAAGAAAAGAAGCTTGGCCTTTATCTCGCCCACAACATTTTCGGTACCTGAGTCGGCCTGGTTTTGTTGAGCATTTTCGGGTTCGCGTTCATACTCTGACTGATTGTATTCTGACATTGGTCGGCTCCTTTGCACACTTGAATAACGAAAAGACATGCAGTTTGCACGCGATTCGCATTCGTTGAGTGAAGCGGGCTTTTTATCGTGATTCGTACACGAAAAAGCCGCCACCCGCGTCTGCGAATGGCGGCCCGACCATTCATACAACCTTCGGAAAATCTCCGAACCCTTAACTAAAGAATAACAGATTGGCCTGATGCTGACAAGTATTGAATTGCCATAGCTTTGATGACAATTGATTGCATTATACCGAATACGGTAATAGACTGGGGTTATATCGATAAAAATTCGCCTGAAGGGTGTATCTGATTATGTTTAAAACAATTAATACTTATTTGCACCTGCTGCTGGCAGCTTCGCTGCTGCTTATCTCAGCTCTGGCTGTTCATGCCGGGCCAGTACCACCCGGTGAAGGCTGGCGCGTCGACGCTGACTATGGTTTCAGCATTGGCATTCTTCCGTCGGCTGCTGCTACTGACGTGGCAAAGCCCGTCGAGGTGGTCGAACCCCTGGGCTTTGTGGCTACTTATGCTGCCGATATCACAAATATTGCCTATAGTGGCTTCAAAAGCATGGGTTTCAGCATTCCTGAGGTCGACGACCCGGCCGGTATGAACTATTTCATCAAACTCTACCGGTTTCCCGAAAAAATCAGGCACCTGCCGATAATTGCACCGCTGCCCGCTGATTTCGGCATCAATAAAATCATCGGCGGTTCTGAGATCTCGACTTTCATGGCTGACCGGCGCAATCTTGTGGTAAAAATGGGCCTTATCGATGCTTCTGGCCGCCAGTTCACAGAACAGGCGCCGTTTCCGTCACTGCTGGTTAAAAACGCCGGCCAGGCCGAACAAAAAAGCTTTCTCGCTTCGATTCTGTTTTATTCAATCTATCTCAGGCCAAGACCTCTGCCCGGCATAACTGCAGAAGCCCGCCCCGGCACCGTTGAGCACAGCATGCTTGGCGTGACTGCTTTTCATCAGGCTCTGCTGCAGGCCTGTGAAAAGAACTTTCAGACGCTCAAAAGCGACGATGAATCTTATCACTGCTATCTGCGCCATTACGCCCCAGGCCGGGCGCAGATTCTCAGGGTCATGAAAAACCCGCTGCAGTTCAAAGACAACTGGAAAACGCTGCCGATGCCGCATGGCCCGACAAAATTCCTGAGCAGTCTGCTGCTGCTCATCAGCGACGAATACACTTCAAAAACCGCGAAAAGCGCCCCCGAAGAACTCACCACCCCGTTCTTCAAAGCCAACTGGCAACCCGCCCGCCGCACCATCTTCGAAGTCGGCTCGATCTTCGATTCAGCCACCCAGGCTGAAAAGCATTAATTCCGGATCTGGCGCTATGTGTGATTTGCATCTGTAGTCCTCTGTCACATTTGAATTGCAGGGTCGTCAGTTTTTGCGTCATCCCTGCGGAAGCATTGATCTAAGCTGTTTAAGACAAGATTCCCTCGTTTATGCCCCGGAGGGTACAGGCGGGAATCTTACATATGCGGCCAGGCGTGAAAAAAATATAATTTTTCATGTAGTTCTTCGCCTTATTCTGTCCGCGCAAATAGTTCAATGCTTATTGCTGTTTGCTTTTGTTTGCCGGCATCTGAAACTTTTTGGTCAACAAAACATCGCTTTGGTTCGACATGGGCTATGGATTTGTTTGCCTCCTTATTTTTCAGTCCGGGTAATACCCCGGATTCTTTTTTTTAGCCGATTGCAAAATCAGCCATAAGGATATGCAAGAAAGACGCAGGCTTTGTTGCTGCTGGCTTCGTATATCAGAAAATTAAAAGAAGACCTGGAGTTGCCTGAAATCGGCGGCACAGGCGGATTTGCCAGGTAAAGGTCAACACCGGATTTTAATGGCTCGACATTCCA
>DAOQWI010000191.1:0-6395 GCA_035342015.1 Candidatus Ozemibacteraceae bacterium
TTGGGCATTATGAAGAGACATTGGCCGTTGCTGCGGTCTTCCCAGAGTTTTCCGATCATGCGTTTTTCCTGGGAGTCGTCGTTTGACCAGCGGTCTGAACCCTTGTATTCAACGACCAGAAAGCGGCCGTCTTCAAGAGCGCAGACGAAGTCAGGGTAAAAACGGTCTGAAGAAGTTTGCAGCCAGAAAGAATGCTTCTGGCGCCGCTCAAGATTTCTGACCCAGAATTTTACTTCCGGCAGGGTATCGAGAAAAACAGCACATTCAAATTCTTCGCCCTCGGCGTTCAACTCACCGACTTTGGGGTAGAAGTGTTTTTTAAAGTTGTAAGACCCGCGAAAAACCGTGTTATACGGGTATTCCCCTGCACCTGGCTTAAAAGAGAAGCAGACCTCTGGTCGAACTTCAATCGGAGTAGAATTTTCCGGCAGAAGCAGTTGCTGATAAGCCTGGGCTCTCGCTGCCTGGCGATATTGCTGTATCTTTTCCTGAATTGCAGCTTTCAGGCGGTATTTATCACGAACCAGGTTTTCGAGCTGGAAATTTCGGTTTTTCAGAAGATGGCTCAAAACTCCGTTTAAAAAACCTATTGCATCAGACTGCACAACATCCGGGTGCGGAATGTGCTTATCAAGCCAGAGAATCAGCGATTCGGCTGACCAGGCAAAATCCAGGCCGGTAAAAGAGAGCTGGGTATGCACCTGATCCAGGTAATTGACCCTGATCGCGCCTTTTTCATCTATATCTATCGTGCCCATGGCGCCTTCAGCACGCTCAGAAGGAAAATCTTTTTCTGTCAGGGCCGGGTCGTATGCAGACAGTTTCCACGGAAAATCGAGAAAATGAGTTTCTTCAAACAACTCGAACAGGTCGCCCTGTTTAATAGCCAGAACCGGAATTGAAAATTTTTCTCCACGCTCGGCCGGGGAAAGTGCTTTCGTTACCGTGATACCACGCGAGGCGTTGTAAATTTTTTCGACGGTTGCCTTCGCTGCCGTGGTTTTAAAGCATTTAACCAGAGCCTGCTTTTCTGACTCCTGCATTTCACCCTGAAAGGTTATTACGCTTTTTTCTTCGTCAAACAGCACTTTGCCGGCAACTTCTTTGGGGAGTTCTTTTAAATCAGGCTTTTCAGAAATTTCTAAGGATGTTGCACCCATAAAAACAACAGGCTCTTCCAGTAAATATTGAACCGGTGTAACAAAAGCCTGTGCTTCATGTCGCTGAAAACCGTTTTCGACGAGAGCATCCTCCAGGGCTTTCGCGGCATCGACGAAGTTTTGTGAAGCAGAAAAGGCGTAGGCCTGATTGAGCTTGAGCTGTTTTTTGCGTTTCGCTTTCGGCAGGCGCATTATACGACCAAGAATCTGTTCAACAGCTGTAGAAGCGCGAAGTTCTGCAACCGAACACAAAACATAGGCAAAGGGGCAATCCCAGCCTTCGCGCAAGGCATTGACCGTAATCACGAAGCGAATCTGGCAGTCCGGTCTGCCGATATCGACGTCTGCCAGTTCTTTTGTGTCGCCGGTTGCGATGGCAATCTGCTCTTCGGGAATTTTATGATCTTCGATCAGACAATCCTTAACGACGTCTACCGTCAGAGTTTCCTGATCTTTGCGTTTAGGCTGCGCCTGAAGAAGCATGACCGGACGTATATACTCGCCGGTCAACTGCTGTTCCTGCAAAGCCGTCTTTTCAAGATCAGTGCGCACGGCCAGCGCGTCGGATAGCAGTTCTTTCCAGTCGGCCCGTGACTCAAGGCGGATCGGCAGCTTTATCATTTCTTCGGCATTCAGTTCAGCGGCAGAGACAGCATGCAGAACATTGCTGGGTTTATTTTTCTGGGCCGGCGTTGCCGTGAATTCGATAATACATGAGGGTCTGAATCTGGCAAGTGTTTCAAACGAAAGATCGGTGCGGGCATTGTGGGCTTCGTCGACAATTATAATGGGATTTCTCAGGCGAAAAACATTAACAAGCGATGGAATCGGCGTGCCATCAGAGATTGTTTCCAGAAAAGGCAAAAATGCTGCGGGTAAATTTGAAAAATGGGTTTTCAGCTCACCTGACGGCTCGTAAACCTTTCGGCCTTCGGTATCCTCGACCCGGAAAGCCTGCATTGTCGCAACAATAATTATCGTAGAACCATCACAAATCGAGGGGCGCAAAGACAGTGCTTCCTGAATATCGAGAATGGTTACAGACTGCAGCGCAGTATCCAGAGCCTGACGGTAAGGGTGACTTCTATCTCTGAGCGCCTTGATGGTTTGTTCGCGAATCGCATTCGATGGCGTAAGCCACAATACAAGCGCATGATCTACCTGCAGAAAATCATTGGCTGCCAGACCGACCGCGTGAGAAGCGACAAGGGTTTTACCGCCACCGGTCGGCATTCTCAGACAGACGTAGGGCAGGCCGGGCAGCTCTTTAACCGGTGAATAGGGTGTTTTTGTCAATGAGTAAAAGGCTGTGCCCGGATCTCTAAGGTTCGAACAGGCGGTAAAATACTGCTTTAATGTATCCAGAGTCCTCTGCTGGTATTCTTTGAGTGAGAGCATATCAGGAAACCTTTATAGCATAAGGGATTTGATGAAAAGTTATGCCTTCCTGGGCCAGGCGGGCCGCGCCGATGCGACAACCAACGCCATAAATCACTTTTGGCCCATCATGAGGCGGCAGGTCATGTAAAACCGGCACAGTTAAAACATTGCCGCTGTCAGGGCGCTTATCTTTTAGAACACCATTGTAAAGCAGATATACCGCTACACCGTTGATAATGCCCAAAAGCGGAAAGTTCTTTTCCGCATTTTCGGGTAGTGGATTGCCGGTTTCAGTGAAAAAAACATGCCGGGCCAGGTCATGAAAAGTAACTTCCGCTCTTATCTGGCCGGTCTCATCAAAAAGCGGCGAACCAAGCTCGCAATAAGAAAAGCCCCCACCTAATGACTCTTTCGCTTCACCCTTACAGGGTATAAACCCATTAATCGCTTTTTCCAAACGCTTTGCTGTAACTGACTGACAAATTTTTTCATCCATTTCAACAAGAATAAATTTTCTTGGTGATTTATCGGAATGTATTTTATTCATTCGCAAAACAGCATGACCAGTAGTTCCACTTCCGGTAAAAGAATCAAGAACTAAATCGCCTGGGTTTGAAGCTATTTGAATAATGCGTTCAATGAGACGAACAGGCTTAGGCGTATCAAAAGCGGTCTGCGTCTCCAAAATCGACTGAATTTCCTTTTTGGCTTCGTCTGTGTGACCGACTTCATCATGAGTCCACCAAGTCCAAGGAACAAATCCTTCAACTTCCCACAGATAACGAATTATAGATGGTTGCGAATTATTGTCTTTTCCAAAATAAATTCTGCCTTGAGCCAATAATTTTTTAAACTCAGGCTCGATTGTAGACCAGCAACGACCCTCAGGTGGAGTGTGAATTTTTCCGCCAGGGGTAACAATTTCATACATTTGATTTGGTCGCCAGCCTTGGGCGGTCATAGGAACACCACGCCACCTGCCGCGAGGATCATTGTTGGGATTCTTGTAAACTTTGGCCTGTTCTTCGTCTGGTGGAACCAAATTTCTAGTTGTCTTAAACTTTTCGGGATTCTTGGCATAAACGAGTATATATTCATGCACGTCGCCGATTGCTTCTCTATTTTCTCTTGAATAACGCTTCTGCCAAACATTAGCCGCAATAAAATTCTGACGGCCAAAAATTTCATCAGTTAAACAACGTAAGGATGCAATTTCTGAATCATCCATGAAATCCATATTGACCCATCTTCAGACAAAAATTGCCAGAGTAAAGAAAGACGGGGGTACATCATGCAGAGCCATTTGTCATGGCGGGTCAGGTCTTCGGCCTCTTTGCCGACAGCTTTGCCGAGCCAGGCTTTCATTTCGGGGCTGTTGACATTATCGTTATAAACCCAGCCTTCATTGCCGGTATTGTAGGGCGGGTCGATGTATATGCACTTAACCTGGCCGGCGTAATATGGCAGAAGTGCCTTGAGAGCCAGAAGATTGTCGGCCTGCACCAGAAGATTGCCGCTGTCCGGCTCACCGCAGGAAAGGTCTTCTCTCTTTTTGAGAAGGTGAAAAGGAACCTGGCGATGATGGTTTACTACGGCCTTTTTGCCGATCCAGTCGAGTGTTGGCATTGCGTAACCCTGCTTGTAAAAGTTGTTGTATAAAGATTTATGCCGCTGCAACAAACCCTGCAGCATTTTCGCGCAAAAAGTAGAAGATTGCAAACATAAAAACACCTTCAGACCCTGAGCGATTTTTTGAAGGCAGACGATGTGTATTTACTTTTCTATGGTGGGTAAGCTGCTGGCGATTATGCCGCGGCGCAGGAACCAGTCCAGTGATCTGGTTTTCTGCAGTTCAAGACATTTCTGCAGAGCGGGTCTGCCATCTTCGGTCAAAACGAAGCCAGGAATTTCGGAAATCCTTTCCATGGCTGAAAAGCTCTCATCGACGGCAGCAGCTGTGAAAGCTTTAATTTGAGCTGCTTTTTCCTGGCCTGTCTGCGTGAGAATTTTTTCGAAAAGCGGTGATCTGCCAAGCATAACCGCATGTTCCAGAACAGACCTGCCATTGCTGTCGACCGCATTGATATCAGCTCCATAATTGATCAGAAGTTCCACAATAGCAATTTCATAGTCTAAGCTCTGATCGCGGTTCCATCGTGAAAATATCTTCATCAGGGGTGTCATGCCAAATTCAAGCCTCAAATCAGGACTGATCTGATTATCCAGCAGAACTTTCAGAATATGCTGCTGCCGGTAAGCAATTGCCAACTTGAAAGCTCCATGCAGAAACTCTACCGGCATCTTTTTCGCATCGAGGATCAGCTTCAGACATCTGGCCCTGTTCATCTCTTCGTCTGCCAGATAATCGCTAATCAGTTTTTTATCGGAAGTGAACTTAAACTTGTTTTCGCGTCTTTTTTCCGCGGTCTTCTCTACCAGACTTCGCAACTCGGATTCATCAAGATTCTCAAGAAAATTTTGCGTTATCAGATGAGCAAGAAACAGGTCACGACCATAAATCACCGCATGCCGCAGCGCCATATTGCAGATGCGTCCCAGAACTCTTGAGCTTTTCCATGTATGATTAGCAGCAAGCAGAAGATCAAAAACTTCAATGTGACCATTCTCAGCTGCAAATCCAACTGCAGCCCAGTCTTCTTCAAAAGAAGACCCCGATTCGGTCGCAAATTTAATACTACCCTGTAAAAGAGCTTTGACCGCCTCAGGGTAACCATACCAGGCGGCATAACGAAGGGGCTCCTCCGAAAAGGTCTTTATCACTTCGGGTCTGGCCTTGAGCAGCCTGTCAACAAGCTGCATATTGCCGGATTCGATTGCCTGACAACAGATTGTTTCAAATTGCCGGCTGTCGGTCAATTCAAGACAGAAACTGCCAATAAGAGGTTCGGTTCCCTCGATGTTTCCATAGGCCAGCATGCTGCTGATCGTATAAAAAAGATCAGATCCCGGCTCCAGAGGCCAGAAAGAAAAGCTTTCCGAATTTTTGAGAAACTCCAGAACCCGTTTTTGATTATCAGCAGCTTTAGCCACCATAATCATCTCTTTTCTCACCAGCTCCTCGTAAGAAAAACGGACTGCCTTGCCGTATTTATCAATACAACCGATGATACGGCCAGCCTTTACCGGGTAGCGAAATACTGAAAAATCCTCCAAACACGCCCAACCAAATGGAACTCCCCGGTCAGCATTAGTATAAATTCCTTTGCTTCTTTCAACATAGCCACACAACTGGCCATTATCATAATAGTATTCATAACGGTCGCCGATGTATTCCGGGCTGCCTTCCATATAATAAATCAATTTTCCATTTCTGATCTTTGCAATAATCGCCCAGTCTTGATTACCAGGATGCAGCCTGTTTCTGACAATAAAATCAGAGTTTTTTTCAGGATCGATTTCTCCAGGTTCTTTTTCCCGGGTTGGCCGAGACTTTTTGGATATGGAAGCATAATTCCCCGGCTTCTCGGAATAAACGAGAACATCGATCAGAAAAACCAGCAGGCAAAACACCAGTGTACCGACAATCAATCTGTATTTTGCATTCAGACAACAAAAAGACGCTGGCAACAAAGCGTAAACTCCTTAAAGCTCCTCATAGGCAAAATCCTGTTATATAAGGTCAGCGACACAACCAGCATACTATTGAGCGCTTGATAAATAAAGCGGATTTTATCTGGCCGCATCAGCGTTTATCTGTGTTTATCATTGGCTGACAGCAAAAATTGAACAGCAGATCTCTGTAACCCGGTGGTAACGCAAGTTATACAAAAGCTTATTAAAAATTGTTTTAGGCAGGCGCGGAGAGAAGCCGGGATTACTTTTTCGGAAGCTTGT
>DAOQWI010000192.1:0-6338 GCA_035342015.1 Candidatus Ozemibacteraceae bacterium
TCGGGCCATTCACAGTTTCATGGATATTTCTGGTGCTGTTCGTTCTGGGTTCAATCTTCAGACTGTACAGGCAAAAATCCAACAAAAAGCAGTATTAAGCGGAATGGGCGCCGCACCTGCAAAAGCAAAAAAGAATCAGACGGAAGTCGTTTTGCCCAGGTTGCGGCGATGATTGAAGAAGATCGATGGCAGTTCGTCGATGTCGAGGTCTTTGATGGCGTTTTCAAGAAAATCGAGTTCGGCAAAAGCTGAGCCGGCAGCGTTTGCGGCATAATGCGGCAGACCGCAGAAAACTGAGACCGGCACTGCTCTCGGAACGACCGCACTCTCAGGCAAAGCACCGGCAGCGCCGGAAATAGCCATAAACAAAACCCGCAGTGAATGGGTTGCCCGTAGTCGGCGCACCAGCTCTTCGATGTTGCAGTCTGCAGTTCTGGAAATAACGACGAGCAGTTTTTCACCGGCGTCAGCCATATGTTCGAGCATGAGAAAATTCTGATCAATCGAGCCTGACAGGCGCAAAGGGGCAAGACCGCTACTGTTGGCAAGATTAAACCAGCGCTGATCATGCTTTTCAGAAAGAAAAACCAGGCGAACCGGTCGTTTAAAGACACGCAGGGCGGTTATCCAGGTCAGAATGCCAAAATCGCGGGCGATAAAAATCTGCCCGCCGTGATTAAGATCAGTTTCGCCCCAGACACGAAAATACGGAAAAAAGACGCTGCCGACAAAACGTGCCAGATAGCGGCAGATTTTCCAGGCCAGCCAGCCAGGAGCCTCTGCCGGCCTGAAAATTTCATGATGGTGCGGGCGTTCAGTCTTCTGATCTGATTCCGGGTATTCGCTCATATATGCGGTTGATATCGTAACGTTGTAGAACTTCAGAGAGTACGAAGCTTTTCAGCAGGTCCTGGCGGCTCAGCCTGAAGCTGTCGCGATGGCGATGTTCAGAGTCATCATCAGCAGCAGCGGTGAGTCTTACCATAGCCGAAGCCCTGGCTTCAGGAATTTCATCTTCGTAATTCGTACGACCGGATAAAGTAGGCATCGCATCGTAATTAACTTCAGCACGACCGGCTTCGGCTTCATAATTGCGGCCAACAAGAGCCGGCAGCTCGTCATAATTAACCTCAACACGGCCGAAAGAGCTTTCATAGCCTTTCGATTCAAGAGAAGGCATCTGGTCGTAGTTAACTTCACCACGGGCCGGCATTGGCGTTATGGCAGCCGACAGAGGCTTTTCGTAGGCCGAACCTGACGATTTCTTTTTCTTAGCACGCTTTTCTCGGGCACGCTTTGCAGTGTTATCGATGTCTGCGGTCTGGCCGGCGCCGCCACCCGGAGTCTTAAAGAAATCGTCGAGGGTAGTGAGCTCAGAGAAGTCGATGTTGGCGTCTTCTTCCTGCTTTTTCTTCTGAATTTCCGACCAGACCGAGTAGATCAGGGCGAGAATTACTATTACTACTTCCACTTAAGGGTCTCCTGGGCTTTTCAGCGTTTTCCGGCCTTGGGTGGTTCAGCCATATGCGAGAATGATTTTCTCATTTCGGTATCAGAGCTGATATTTTTAAGGGTATAGTAATCAAGAATGCCCATATTTCCGTCTTTAAGTGCGTCAGCGATAGCCTGAGGCACACTTGCTTCAGCTTCGACGAGTTTGGCTTTCATTTCCTGTTCGAGGGCTTTCATTTCCTGCTCTTTTGCTTCAGCCATGGCTCGGCGTTCGGCAGCTTTAGCCTGTGCGATCTTCATATCGGCTTCTGACTGGTCGATCTGAAGTTTGGCGCCGATGTTTTCGCCAACATCGACGTCGGCGATATCGATCGAAAGAATTTCGAAAGCGGTGTTAGCATCAAGACCCTTATCCTGAATGGTTTTTGAAATTCTGTCGGGATTTTCGAGAATTTCTTCGTGGCTGGCGGCCGAACCAATGGTGGTAACGATACCTTCGCCAACGCGGGCAAGGATCGTTTCTTCGGTGGCGCCGCCGACGAGTTTGTTGATGTCGGCTTTAACGGTTACGCGGGCAATAGCCTTGACCTGAATGCCGTTTTTTGCCATGGCGGCTACCAGGGGAGTCTGAATAACTTTGGGCTTAACGCAGAGTTTTACCGCATCGAGAACGTCGCGACCAGCGAGATCGATGGCGGTCGCCTGTTTAAAGGAAAGGTTGATACCGGCCTTCTGCGCCGCTATCAGGGCTGAGCAAACCTTCGAAACGTTGCCGCCGGCAAGGAAGTGCGATTCCAGAGCCTGTAGACCAATCTCTATGCCGCCCTTCTTGACCATGATAGCGGGGTTAATGATGGCATGCGGAGAAACTCTTCTGAAGCGCATCCCGATAAAGTCGAGCGGGCTGACACTCACGTCAGAAGCGATGGCGCTGATCCAGAGGCCAACCGGTACAAAATAGGTGAAGACAAAAAATATGAAAATACCAACAAAAGCGCCAATCAGAATAAAGCCTTCAGACATTCTACCCCTCCGTTAATGAGAATCTGTTAATTCATCAATCAATATCAGTTAAAGCACCGGCAAAGTCAAGCTGATTCGTTATTCTGCGCCACCAGGAATCTCGGCAACAATGATACGGCCAGCAGTTGCTTTTACGACTTTGATTTTCGCACCCTTCTCGACAAATTCACCGTCGGTGATGACATCCAGACGCTCGCCGTCAATTCTCGCGATACCGGAAGGGCGCAGCATGGTCGTCGCCACGCCTTCACGCCCGATATAGCGCTGCATGTCTTCGACAGCGACAAAGCCCTCGGCAGCGGACGATTCGGTGGAAAGAACAAAGTTTTTACCCAGGCTGGTCTTCGGAAAAATGAAGAAAAACCACAACAGCAACAGAATTACACCGACGATGCCGGCAAAGGTGGCAATAACAGCCATGGTGCTGCTGAGTTTGAGGTAAGCAGCGACAATGCCGCCGCCGAGCAGCAGAATACCGATAACCCCGGTTATACCAAACCCTGGGATAATAGCAATTTCGAGAAACAGGAAAAGAAAACCGGCCAGCATCAGCACGATGACCATCATACCCCAGGCCGGCTTTTCGGCCTGTTCAGCCAGGCCTGGCGTTGCCGAAGCCGGTGCAGAAGAACCCGCTGAAGATTTTTCGGGCAGCAGTTCGGCTGTATCGCTGGCAGCAAAAGCCGGTACAATGGCAAAAGTGGTTATCAGGAGCAAAAAGATTAGCAGGTATCGCATGCTGTTTCCTCTGGTTGTCGTATTGGGTATGCTTTAATTTAACACAATCCGGTGCGATAAATCAGAAAAACCTGACGAAGGCGAGAAACTCAGCTGATAACCTGGCGAACGACGATTTTCTGGCCGTCGACTTTTCTGACGACGACGCGAGCGCCCTTTTCGATAAAATCACCGTCAGAAACGGCATCGTAACGCTCATCGCCAATCTGAACCTTGCCAGATGGGCGGCAGGGGGAAGTTGTAATACCCTCGAGGTTGAGCAGGTGATCGTAGACATTGGCTTCGGTGGCAACAAAACCCTGCTCTGGAGCCATTTCTTCTTTGAGAACGAAACGGTCGAAAACGCGCAGTTTCGGCCCCCACCAGTATACCAGCCCGGTGATTATTACTGAATAGGTTATGATGCTGGCAATCGCGGTCAAAGCTGAATAAATACCACCAAATACCATTACGATACTGAAACAGACAGCAATAATGCCTGAAACGCCGGTAATACCAAAGCCGGGTATGATAAAAGCTTCGACCAGCAGAAGTGCCATACCGACGATAAAGAGAATCAACGCTTCAAGGCCGGCCATATAGGCAAACAGATGCCCGCCAAAGAACAGAGCAAGACAGACAACACCGGCCCACCCAAGAATACCAAAACCGGCAATGAAAAATTCAAGAACCAGGCACCAGAAACCAACTGTAAACAAAATAACGCTGATCTGTGGGTTGGTGAGATAGCGGGCGATCCATTCAGCCGAAGTCGGCTCGATACGTTCGACTTTGGCGTTCTCGAGGTTGAGAATTCGCAACGCTGAAGTAATTGAAGCGACGATATGATCGCAATAGCCATGCTTCAGAGCAACTTCTGAGGTCAGAGTCAGAATTTCGCCTTTTTTGCTGAGGCCTTCGATCGTGTCATGGTTCTTGTCAACCATGGCTTCGGCAATTGCCGGCGGGCGCTTGCGGGCTTCGGCCGAGGCCCTGAATTCAGCCCTGAAAGCCGACACGAATTTTTCTTCGGCAGCCTGCACCCCGGTGCCCATGAGCATTATCGGGGTAGCGGCACCCATCTCAGAACCCGGTTCCATGAAAATGCGGTGGCATGAAATGGCAATCAGAGCTGCAGCAGAAAGAGCGCGGCCCTTGACGTAGGCTATGGTTGAAACTTTCGAGCGCAGCAGCGCGTCTTTGATTTCCTGGGAAGATTCGACCAGGCCGCCATTAGAATTGATTTCGAGAATGACGGCAGCGGCGTTTTCGAGTTCGGCACGGCGCAACTGGCGCTGAATGAAAAACGACAGGCCCTTGTCGATATCCTTGTGGACTTCGACGACAAAAACGGTGCCCGAGGCGCTCTGCGCAACCACCGGAACCGGCGCCAGCACCAGAAGAACAAGAAAAAAAGACACGAGAAAGCCCATGCAATGCACAAGGCGTTGCATGGGCTGTTTTACAGCGAAGTCAGCTGCCGTTCTAGCGGCGGCGTCTCTGCTTGCGGCGTGCTTCAGCAGCTTTGCGTTTCTGCTTTTCACTTGGTTTTTCATAGGCCCTGCGGCGTTTGATTTCCTTCACGATGCCAGCTTCCTGGCACTTTTTCTGGAAGCGCTTCAATGCCTTTTCCAGTGGTTCATCCTTCATTACTCTTACTTCTGCCATTCAATTCACCCCCCTTCTGATTTCGTATCAGAGAGGTTTCCCTCGTATGTTCGATTAAATTCAGCCCGGAGGCCAGTTAAGACGACGTTTACCAAGCACATGGAAATGAATATGATGCACGGTCTGACCAGCTTCATCACCGCAGTTAGCCACGACCCGGAAACCTTTTTCGAGGCCCAGTTCGCCAGCCAGCCTGGCAATGGTCGCAAAGATCTGCGACAGCATTTTCCCGTCGCTGGCTGCCGGGTCAGTCAGTTTTGCAACATGTTTGACCGGTATAACCAGCACGTGCACCGGTGCCTGCGGATTGATATCTTTAAAGGCAACCACAGAGTCGTCGCGATAAACGATCTCAGCGGGAATTTTGCCGTCAACGATTTTACAAAACAGACACTGTTCCATGGTGAGGTGAATTGTACATCAGCAGAAACTGCTTGTCAACAAAATTGTCGGTGCGGTTTCAGTTTTCGGAATCGCGCACAACAACCTCGCCATGCATGCCGGGGTTGTATTTACCCTTGTTGGTCGAAATGGGTGAACGCAGAACGCGAATAGCCCTGATACCGGCGTCATGAGCTTCGCTGATATCGGTATCAGAATCACCGTAAAACAGGCTGATACCATGTTTCTTGATAAAAACAGCCTTGCTGGTTTTACCGGAGAAGATTGCAGCCGGCTGCCCTTCAAGTTTGAATTCGCGGTGCAGCAGGCGGGTGAGAATTTCGCCTTTTACTGCCGGGCGGGCGGTGATGAAATAGATTTTGTCGCCGCGTTTTTTGTGCATTTCGATGATTTCGCGGGCCGATTCTTTCGGCATGCTGAAGCGGTCGAAATCGCAGCTCATGTCTTTCCAGAACTGGTCGGAACTGAGGGGTTTCGGGCCATATTTATTGGTGCCGTTCGGGCCATCGGTGTTACTGAAAGCATAGTAAAAGCCGGGCGAAGAGAAAAGAACCGTATCATCGACATCGAAGCCGACCGCAACCGGTTTTTCGGGCAGGGAGGAGGCAATTTCATCGACCGTGGTGGTCAGGTAGGTAAAGGTTTTGGTCGGGGCGGGAGCCGCAACCAGCAGCATGATCATGACAAGACTGAGCAGCCAGCGTCGCAAATTCATCATTCGTTCTCCTTATAGAAAATCTTCTAACTGCAATCAGTAAAAAACGAAACCGGTACATTTTCAACTTAATTTTTTACAACGCCCCGCCCGCAATGGTTCGGCACATCGAAGATGCTCTTCAAATTTCCAGATTCCGAGTCCAAGCCCTGAATGATGCTACCCAATATGTTCACTCACGCAAAGGCAGGAGCCTTGTTCAAACTGCATTCATAAAATTCAAGTGCGGTTGCCTCGCAATGATTCAGGCAGGGTAAACGTAAACTTTTTTCTTTCCAACAGCGTGTTACGGCATGTCAGTCGTTGCAACGCTCTGCGATCTTCGCACCCTCATAGTTCCATCTGCTCCCTCTGTTCGCAC
>DAOQWI010000193.1:0-6324 GCA_035342015.1 Candidatus Ozemibacteraceae bacterium
GATCTCAAGCATCACGACACATCTACAGCAGGTCTGTTACAGCATTTTGTGAAGCACAGCCAGTGAGCGGGCAGTTGCAGAAACTGGCAAAATTGGTTATCTTATAGGTAGATAGTTTTACACGAAAGGTGGCAGATCTATGATTTCAGCAAGAGTAAATGGTTATCAGCCCAGACAGGCAGAACTGGCCCGCGAACAGGAACCAAGAGAAGTTGAACGCCGGCAGCCAGATCAAAACCGTCAGGTTGCTGACGAAAGACGGGCAGAGCGCAACGAAAGAGCTGACAGAGCTGAACGTGATCGCGCCGAACAGGCCCGCCAGGCTGCTGAACAGCGAAGGGCCGAGCAGGCTTCGAACCGCCAGCGTCAACCCGAAAGAACTCTTGGCAGAAACGTAGACGTTTACGCCTGATTTTTTGTAAGATCTCCAGCCAATACCCGGTTGCCTCAGGGCAGCCGGGTATTTTTATCTCGCCCAGCTATTTTGTTGCACGTTAGCGGGGAATCTGGTAGATTTTTCAGGTAAAATTCATGCAGCAGGTGAAAAATGTATTTAGGTCGCGTGCTTGGCCGGGCGGTATGCACAGCTAAAGACCCGCAGCTCGAAGGGCTGAAGCTGATCATCGTCACCAAAATCGATGGGAATGGCAATGCCAAGGGCCGACCGTTCATTGCCTGTGATTCGACCGGTGCCGGCAATGGCGAAACCGTTTTTCTCTGCGGTGGTGGTGAAGCGGCTTTTCCGTTTGTAAAAAAGCGACCGCCGTCTGACGCCAGTATTCTTGGAATTATTGACCAGATTGAAAGCTGATTATGGAAATCGCAAAAGTTGTAAAAAAAGTTGTTGCGACGGTTAAGAACGCGGCCTTTGAAGGGTATCCGCTTCTTCTGGTTCAGCCATTGTCCATGAAATTCGAGAACAAGGGGTCTGAGGTGCTTTGTATCGATTTTATCGGCGCAGACCTTGGCGAAGTCGTAATGATAATGAAGGAAGGCAGTTCAGTAAACGATATGATGGGTCTGGCAGAAGCTCCTGCCGACGCAGCAATCATCGGAATTGTCGATCACATCGTTCTCGATGACCGCAAAATATTTGAAAAATCTCGTGCCGAAGCAGCTTAGCAGGAGGCTTATTGATGGAATCGATTGTTGAACAGATTGCAAAAGAAGTTATGTTGAAGCTGAAATCAGACTCAGCCAACCGCGGGTCTTCATACACGCCGCCACCGCGCCGCCTGGAAGACAACGAACGCCCGGTAACCCGTGAAGCAGGCCAGTCAGCAATACTTCTGACTGCCAACTTCAAGGTTGTCGATCAGGTTCTTGGCCAGCTGAAGGCTCTTGCCCCTGAAGGCGGCAAGCTGATTGTCTCTTCGTATCTTTATGAAAATTTCGGCAAAGACAACCTTGGCCGCGGTTTTCAGCTGATTCACTCAGGCAATGTTGCCAGTCACAAGGTTCTCGACGGAATCAGTCATCTCCTCGTTCCATCGCTGTCTATCAACAGCCTGTCAAAGGCCGCCAATCTGATTGCCGACACTTTTGCTACAAGAGTTCTCTGCCACGCCCTTGGTGATGGTATTAAAATTACGGTTACTGACGAATCAATACTTGATGCGGCGCGTTATTTCCCGGCCGGGGTGGCCAGAAAGATCGACCAGCTGCGCCGTGAACTTGAAGGCATGGGCGTAACTTTCCAGCGCGGCAGTATCAAGGTAACTCCGAACCATAAGTGCACAAATTGTGCCGCCGGCAAATGCGCTGACTGCACCAGCTGTGCTCCATCGGCCAGTCAGGGCAAAAAACTCTCTGACCCGCCGCCGATTGCGACAATTTCTGACAAACCCGGCAAAACCAGTGCCTGCACAGCTGAAAGTTGCAGCAAAAGCTATGGCAGCTGTGTTTCCGAATGTGCCGAAAAGGTAAAAGAAGTAATAAAAGCCGGTGCCGAGCGCATCGAAAAGGGTCTGGGCGCTCCGATTCCGGGCAGCGAACTGGCCCGCTACATCGACCATACCCTTCTTAAGCCTAATGCCACCCGCGAAGAAATTGTCAAACTCTGCGAAGAAGCCAGAGAATACAAGTTTGCTTCGGTCTGCGTCAACCCGGCCTATGTTGGGCTCTCTGCCAAACTGCTCGAAGGCAGCCCGGTAAAAGTCTGCACAGTCATCGGCTTCCCCCTTGGCGCGACCTCATCTTTCGTCAAAGCAACGGAAACCCGTGATGCCGTTGCAAACGGTGCTACAGAGATCGACATGGTCATCAATGTTGGGGCCCTCAAGTCAAAAGACTACGAGCTGGTTAAAAACGATATAGCCAGAGTTGTTGAAGCTGCCGGCGGCAACTGCGTCAAGGTTATTCTCGAGACTTCACTTCTCAACGATGAAGAAAAGGTCAAGGCCTGCGAGCTCTCGAAACTTGCCGGCGCCGACTTCGTTAAAACCTCAACCGGCTTCAGCACCGGCGGCGCAACGCTTGAAGACATCTGCCTGATGCGTAAAGTCGTTGGTCCGACTATGGGGGTCAAGGCAAGCGGCGGTATTCGCGATACCGAAACTGCCGTGCGCATGATTCAGATTGGTGCTACCCGTGTTGGTGCCAGCGCCTCGGTCGGAATCGTCAAGGGCGAAAAACCAGCCGGCAAAGGTTATTGATAAAACTAAAACAAACGAACCGGGAGCCTGCGGGTTCCCGGTTCGTTTGTTTCCGGCTATTTTATGACACGCAGCCGGTCAGGCTGAATGCCCAGAACATGGCAACCATTGCATACAGAAAAATTCTTTTAACCACGCACAGCCTCCTTGATGAGAACAACAAGAATCATTGCGGTCAGAAACCAGAAAAGCAGCATCTGAAACCTCAGAAAAAAAATGACGTGCAGACCTGCTAACCTATCGGCTTTTTGAGGCGATGAATTTAGGCTGACCGTCATTTCTCTGTCGATGCAACTTTTCTATGCGGCAGGCGTTTGAGAAAGGTTGTCAGTCTGCTTCTAATGCTGAACCTGCATCATCAGTCGTGGCAGAAGCATTACCCGATGCCGGTAAAATGGCTTTTTCGGCGACGTTCGAGGTGTCAAGGCTGCTTGAGCCTGACGCAGTATCTTCTGTATTATTAACGGCAACAGCGTCTTCTGTATCAGAGGCAATTTCTGATGTTTCGTCGGCATGCAGACCGTCAGTGAAAGATCTGCCAGCTATTTTTTTCCGGGCTGCGGAAAAACTGCTGGGCTGATCTGCCCAGAAACCAGAAAGAATCGGCATTTCAACGGTCGGTCCAAAAAGAGGAAAATGCAGCTCGTGACCACTTTCGAGTTCAAAAATTTTTCTCGACCGGTCTTTAAACCATGCCTGACCACGGTTGCGCATTGCTATGAAAGTTCCGCTGTCTGGCGTGACCTCCAGAAGGAGGTGCCCATCATTAATTTCACCAGAAAATCTGGCAGTATGAATCACAAGAGGCTCAAGCGCTTTTTCAGAAACTATTTCAATGCGTCCAGAGAGAGGCTGCAGACCATCTGCGAGTATCTTGGCGGTTGCTCCCGGAAAAAAGCTGATTGTATGACTGCCACAAAGAATTTTTGTTTCTGTTGCCAGGGGCGAACTGAAAGACGATTTAACCGTAAGAATTGAACCTGACTCAAGCACCTGGTTGTCATCACACAATTTGAACCCGACTGAACCGGGCGAGCGATAATAGAAACCAGGCGTAAGTTCAATTTTTGGAGGGAATGGCGTCGAAGCCAGTCCGCTACAAACGATCATTAAAAGAGCCAAAGGCAGGATTCTACGCGCAATATTCCTCTGCCGCATGCTCAGTCTTTCTTCTGAGTAGTTTCAGACTGGGTTTCAGACTGATCTTTTTCGGAAATAAAAACGTCGTAATCAGTTTTTCCGGTGCTGGCTTCTTCCTTTTCTTTGAAAAGGCTTACCGCTTCACGCATAATGAGAACTTCGTCACGAATGGTCAACACTTCAAAATAAAGCATGGTTATCATCAGAATAATACCCATGAAAGAAAGCACCGGACTGTTGGCACGGGGAACCTTCATGTAAACATATGAAAAAATACCGAGAGCAAAGAGAACGCTGATTATCTTCCTGATTCTCTGACGACGGAGAGTAGTCCGGTTGAAGAAAACATCCCGCCATTTTCGTGATTCCCGCATCGACCCTTCAATAACCCAGAGATGATCACGGATAACCAGTATTTCAATATAAACAACAACCATCAGAAGCATCAGACCCATGTAGGTCATCAGATCGCGGTGGTGTTCCATGTACAGATAGACATAGCCAAAAACCAGTAAAGCAAAAATAAGTGAAAAGAGCTTGTAAAAAATCTGCCGATCGACAACAGTCTGCCATATCGATGATAAAAATGAGCGAAAAAAGCCTGGTCGTTCCAACTGATTTTCCTGATGCATTATTAACCTTCAAAAGCCTGTTTTATGAGATCCGGCTGAACTTCAAAAACAGCCAGAATTTCTGCGTCGAGACGGAATGGCTCAGATCCAAGACCAGAAATCGAGACAACCTCAGCCGCCTTGATATCATAGCCGGCACGAAAGGCTTTAAGCAACTCCATGGCCTGGTTCATGCCCGATTTTCTAGATCTGTAGTAGATAAAGCGATCGATGATCTCCTGAAAATCTTTAGGAGTAAGGGAAATTTCGGCAAGTTCAGCAGCCAGAAGCTTCTGGTCTTCATTTTTACGGTATTCACGATAAATCTGAAGACATTTTTCCATTCTGGCGGTTTCAACAACCCGTTCCTGCGGAGCAACAACAGCTCTGCCGAGTGTAAAACCCGCCAGAGCAATGAGAAAAAAAGCGAAATAAGTCAACAGGTGTTTTGCAGATTTCATAGAAACCAACCATGGTATACCATTTATCTTCTTCTGCCGTCAAATACGGTTTAACTTGAAATTATCACAATCTTCAGCTACAATTCAAGACCTATGGACAATAGTGCAGCAAAAACCATTCTGGTCATTGATGACGAAGAAGCAATCGTATTGCTTCTCGAAACCATACTCAGCATTTACGGTTATCGGTGCATTTCGTGTTCGTCACCAAAAGAAGCCATGTCCATGGCCGGGAACATCAACCCAGACCTGATAATTCTCGATATTGCGATGCCGGAAGTTGACGGCTACGAGGTTTGCGTTAATCTGAAAAGCAACACTGCCACCCGGCACATTCCCATCATCATGGTAACAGCGCTTGCCCTGATCCAGGACAAGAAAAAAGGCTTTGAATGCGGAGCTGACGGTTTTATTTTCAAACCGTTCGACCCGATGGTCGTAATAAACGAAATCGAAAGACTGCTGCCCTGAAAATATTCTTTTTTGCAGCCCGCAAGTATTGCATCTCTTCTTCCCCTGTGCTATTCTTACCCGGAAAAGTGTGGCTATGCCACTTATCTTCAATTCACTGGAGGCACCGATGACCAAATACGTTTATACTTTCGGGGCTGGCAAGGCCGATGGCCGCGCCGACATGAAGAACCTGCTCGGCGGTAAAGGCGCAAACCTGGCTGAAATGAACAGCATAGGTCTGCCCGTTCCGGCAGGCTTCACCATTACCACTGAAATGTGCACTGTTTATTATGAAAACAATCGCAAATACCCGAAAGAACTTGAAAAACAGGTTGCTGACGGTCTGAAACACATTGAAACCGTTATGGGCGCAAAATTTGGCGACAAGAAGAACCCTCTTCTCGTTTCTGTCCGCTCAGGCGCCCGCGTTTCCATGCCCGGCATGATGGACACCGTTCTCAATCTCGGCCTCAACGATGAAACCGTACAGGGCATCATCAAACAGACTGGCAATGAACGCTTCGGCTGGGATTCATACCGCCGCTTCGTACACATGTACGGCGACGTCGTCATGGGCATGAAGCCTGAATCAAAAGACGAAGAAGATCCATTTGAAACCGTAATGGAAAAGCTGAAAAAAGAAAAGAAAATCAGCAAAGACACCGAAATGACTGCTGAAATTCTTAAAGAACTGACTCAGCGCTATAAAAAGCTGATCAAAGAAAGAACCAAAAAAGAATTCCCGACTGATCCGATGGAACAGCTCTGGGGCGCTATCAATGCCGTTTTCGGTTCATGGATGGGCGAACGTGCCATTATTTACCGCAAAAAAGAAGGCGTTCCTGAAGATTGGGGCACTGCAGTAAACGTTCAGGCCATGGTTTATGGCAACATGGGCGATGACTGCGCTACCGGCGTTGCCTTTACCCGCAACCCCGCCACCGGTGAAAATGCTTTCTACGGCGAATACCTGATCAACGCTCAGGGCGAAGACGTCGTTGCCGG
>DAOQWI010000194.1:0-4165 GCA_035342015.1 Candidatus Ozemibacteraceae bacterium
AGAGTGCTGAGCTCGACCGTCGAAACGTGTGTGCCCCATTTGCGCGTGAACGGGTTTGAAAAGGCGCGTGAAGGCCATTCGCTCGCGAGTCGGGCGAGACCGGCGCCAACCACTACCGCATCAGAACTGGCATTGGGAGCTATGTCTTCGACCAGAGCGAGCAGAGCGAAAAGTGCTTTGCGGAAAAGTGCCAGTTCAGCCCGCAATCTCAGCCCGCCAAATTCGACCGCATGATCGAGAACGGCAAGACACCAGTCGAAGCCCGGAAAATTGCCCTGCCGGATCTGCGCAACCGCCCAGTTCGAGGCAGCAGCAAGCTTGTTGTCGTCAGTAGACAGTCCGAGTTGCGCCAGGGCCTGGGCAATTGCCTTTTCATCCATGCGCAGTCCGCCCATCAGCAGCTGCAGAATCGCAACCCGGTCGTTTTTAGGCAGTTCGACCGCCAGACTCCAGTCAAGAGGGACAATGCGCCCCTTGTCATCGAGAAAAATATTGCCGCCATGGGGGTCACCATGAAAAATCGCCCAGGTTTCCGACATCCAGAAAGGGCGCGCAATGAGACCATCAACAAGTTTCTCGACAATGCGTCGGCGCTCATTTTTGTTTGACTTTTCTTTTAACGCTTCGGCAAGCGGTCTGCCTTTGATTCTGGTCATTGCCGTAACGCGTGAAGTACACCAGGGGAGCAGTTCGGGCAGGGCAATCTCCGGGAAATCTCGGTAAAGCTCGACGGCCCGGCGGATATGAATCTGCTCGCGGTCAAGTCTTACCTCATCGGCTACCAGCAACGCTGCCTCTGAGAGTGGTCCGGCAAATTCAAGCACCGGCAGATTAAGTTCGTGGCAGATCTCTTCAAGGGCTTTGCCCAGTTCCGGCCAAAGCTCAAGCTCTTTTTCAAGAGCCTTTTCCGCTTCCGGTCTGACGATTTTGAAAACGCCATCTATTTGCCGCCCTGCAGCATCGGTGAAGGTGAAAGGCATTACCACGGCAACACTCGCCTCTGCGAGCGGGTTGTCGCCTAAAGTTATGCCGTCGAGTCTTATGTTTTCGCGTTGCAGAATCGCCCTGATCTGTTCGACAGTCATGCGCGGTGGCAGAGCTTCAAGGCGCTGCAGACTTTTGCGCAGTTCTGTCGACAGACGTTTGTCGCGCGCCAGAATCTGGCCAAGCTTGTGCAGGGTAGGGCAGCGCCGCAGCACGGTTTCAAGTCTGTCTGCTGCACTTGCAAAAGGCCCAAGCCCCAGCTGGTCTGCGAGAATTTCCTTCTGCCGGTCTTCGCTCAGACGCCCGAGAAACCAGGCAAGGCCGCCTTTGACAAAAGGTTTCCACTTTTCGTAGCAATCCGGAATCAGATTGTTAAGATCAAGGCTCGCAAACAATGAAGTCCAATCCATAAAGGGGTACTGCTCCTCTGACAATTTATAAAACCATTTTGCTGCAACGCCGCAAAAAAGTC
Source organism: Candidatus Ozemibacteraceae bacterium (assembly GCA_035342015.1). GTDB lineage: Bacteria > Muiribacteriota > Ozemobacteria > Ozemobacterales > Ozemobacteraceae > Rifleibacterium. Next base: position 1,457 of record DAOQWI010000194.1, read on the forward strand.
AATACCCTGCCCAAAAATATTTTGCAATGCAAAATTATTGGGGATGGAACGGTCTAGCATTGGTGATGCCATTGGTGTTATTTTTGTAGTAAAATTGCGCCAGAATCAAGGAAAGGATAAGTCATGAAAATATTCCATCTCAAAGACCGCCGCGACTGTCTCGAAAAAATCTGCACCTGGCACCATAACGAGTGGGGTTACCTCAACCCCGGCCGCACCCTCGAAGCCAGAATCGAAAAGATGCGCGAGCACTTCGAAGGTAAAACGATTCCGGCCACCTATGTCGCCGAAATCGACGGAAAAATTGTCGGTTCCGCTTCGATTATCGAATCAGATATGCCCGAACGCCCCGAACTCAAGCCCTGGCTCGCCAGTGTCTTCGTCGACCCCGATTATCGCAAAAATCAGGTGGGCAGAACTGTCGTTCTGAAAATCATGCAGCATGCCCGCGAAGCCGGTATCAAAACCCTTTATCTCTACACCCCAGACCGCGAGCACTTCTACAAGCACATGGGCTGGAAAACGATCGAAAAACTCGAATATCACGGCGCCAATGTCACCTTGATGAAAATCGACTTCTAAACCTTCGCTCATTTGGGTTCCATAATGGGTAATTTTGCGTCATCCCTGCGTTTATGCCCGGAAGGGTACAGGCAGGGATCTCATGAATTTTAATACGACATATCGCTGATGTTGCTCTTATTTTGTGAAACAAAAATGCAAACATCGTGAAAAAAATCGCACTTTTGTTTATCTGTACCTCCAGATGTTGTAGAATGTACCGGATTTAAAATAGACCAAAAACAGGAAAGGTGGTTGCGAATGAGTCTTTCTGCCGAAATCAAAAAGCAGATTACCCAGAACATTGAACGCTTGACCGCGAAGGGTGCCGAATACACTGATGCACGCTTCTACACCCATGATGATACCGAGACCCTCCTTCTCTACGATGGAAACCTCGAAGCCAACGACACGACCTTCGAAAGTGGCCTCGGCGTGAGGGTTCTTTACGGTGGTGCCTGGGGCTTTGCCGCTACCAGCAACGTCAAAGAAATCGATGCCTGTTTCGATCAGGCCTGCAAAAACGCCATGACCGCCGCGAAACTCGTGCGTGTGCCGCTTAAAATGGGCAAAAAACCGGCCCATCGTGGTGCTTTTTCTTCACCTATCAAGCAGGACCCGTTCACTGTAAGCCTTAAAGAAAAACTCGATTTTCTCGGCGCCATCGATGCACGTCTCAAAGAAGACTGGATCATCAAGCGCTACGTTTACGCTGAATTCCAGAAAAAGAATATCTATTTCTTCAACAGCGAGGGCACCGAAGTTGAGCGCAAACTGCGCAACGTCTTTGGCAAAATGATGATCATGGCTCTTGACAGCGACGGTCAGATGCAGCGCCGCAGTCAGGAACTCTTCACCACCGGCAAAGGCACCCGTGGCTATGAAATGCTCACCGACCCGGCACTTTTCAGCGGTCATGCCGAACGCATCAAAGACGAACTTGGCCAGCTGATCAAAGCCGACGCCCTTGAATATGGCCGCCGTTCAGTCATCCTGCTGCCCGGCCAGGGCTTTTTGCAGGTGCATGAAACCATCGGTCACCCGCTCGAACTCGACCGCATTCTCGGCTATGAACTCTCTTACGCCGGCGGTTCGTTTGTTAATCTCGATTCATTCGGCAAGCTTAAATACGGCAGCGACAAGCTTTCGGTCAGTGCCTTCGGCGGTATCGAAAACTCGCCAGGCTCGTTCGGTTTCGACGATGAAGGGTCACCCGAACGCGATTATCTGTTGATCGACAAGGGCGTTCTCGTAAACGCGCTCAGCTCACGCGCCATGGTTGACGAAGCAAACCAGAAGGCCGGCCGCACCATCTTCACCGAAAGCGGCGGCGCCGCACGCGCAACCGCATTTTACCGGGCTCCGATCGACCGCATGACTAACGTTAACATTCTTCCCGGTAAAGACGGTTCTCTCGAAGATATCATCGCTTCGACCAAAGACGGCATTGTGCTCGACAACCCGGTTTCGTGGTCGATCGGCTCGAACCGCGAACATTTCCATTTCGGCTGCGAAATCGCCTGGGAAGTGAAAGACGGCAAAAAGACCCGCATTCTGCGCAACCCGACCTATCAGGGCCATACGGTTGAATTCTATAATTCGCTGTCGGCTGTCGGCGACGCCTCGACCTGGAAAGTCTGGCAGGTCGACAACTGCGGCAAGGGCGAACCGAACCAGGTCATGCAGCTCGGTCATGGCATACCCGTCGTGCGCTTCGACAACGTAATCACCGGCGAAAGGAAGTAACAGCATGAAAAAGTCACCCGCACATGAAATGATCTGCGCCGTCAGAAGCCGTGCCGCCGCCCGTGGTATCACCGCCACTTTCATTCTGCACAGCGAAAAAAGCCACCTGATGCGCATTGGCAATAATTCTGTGTCGCTCAACACCTCAGAAGCGCTGACCCGCCTCGATATCGAAGTGATCAACGGGCGCCGCACCGGCATTCACACCCAGATGGGTGATGTCGTTTCTGAAGAATATGTAGAAAAAGCTCTGCAGATCGCCGTCAGCAAGGCCGAAGTCGCCAGCGAAAAAGCTTATCAGCCGATTCCTGACAAGGTCGAGAAGGCTATCAGCGAAGACAGTCAGTATGACAAGGCGCTTGAAACCGTAGACCCGGCATTCAAGGCTGATGCCTATCAGCG
>DAOQWI010000194.1:4265-6211 GCA_035342015.1 Candidatus Ozemibacteraceae bacterium
CTTCAAAGAACTGCTCCCGGTCTATGAAAACCACGCCGGAACCCAGATCGAGCCGGGCGAATACACCGTTGCTCTCGGCAGCGATGCGGTCGCTGAAGTGCTTGAAATGGCCTGCTGGACCGGATTCTTCGGTCGCTCATACGAAGAAAAACAGGGTTGGACTGCCAAATATGTGAAGGGCGACAAGGTGCTCGGCGACAACGTCACCATCGTCGACGAACCGGCCAACGATCTTACCTACCGCTTCGGTTTCGACTTTTCTGGCAAAACCCGCCAGACCTGGCCGATCGTCGAGAAGGGCAAGCTGCAGAACCTGATGTATGACAGTTCGACCTGCGCCAAATACGGGCGCCCGCTCACCGGTCACACAGGTGGTTCGCTCAGCGTCACCATGCAGACCGGCAATGATTCACAAGATCTGCTCGAAGCCGTTAAGGGCATGGGCAAAGTGCTTTATATTCCGGCGCTGCATTACCTCAATATTCCGAATGCCAGCAAAGGTATTTTTACCGGCAGCTCACGCTTCAATGCCGTGCTGATCGAAAACGGCAAGGTCGTCGGGCCGATTTTCTCGTCGCGTATTACCGATACTTTCCAGAGCGTGTTTGGCAAAATCGTGAAGATTTCGAAAGAAGCCGAATCGGTTAACCTGTCGAACACCTATGGCCGCCGCTCGCCCGTCGCCTTCGCGGTGCCCTCATACATCGTCTCTGAAAAGGTCAAAATCACCGACTGCGCCGAATCGTTCTGACCGCGCGCTGAAGTTAGATTTAAAAAGCAAATCCGGCCCCCGTGGCCGGATTTTTTTCGTGCCTTTTTTGCCCGGAAAGGCTATAATTCAACCCCGGCTTGCGGCAATTCAGTTACAGCAGATCGAAAGTTGAATTATTTTCAGACAAGGCCCGGTTTAGCTGTTTGTTTATTATTCAATGCCGGTAATCTCTGCGGCAAGGATACGGCTCAACAACGATGCAGGCAATTGATACGGCTGTCTATAAAAGAGTTTTCAATATTTCGCTGCCTGCAATCGGCGGCTTTCTTGGCCTGATTGCCTTCGATATCATTGACATCTACTGGATCGAAAAGCTTGGCACCCGCGCCGTTGCCGGCGTTGCCTCTGCCGGTTTTATCGTCTGGTCGCTTTATTCGATCATGCAGATTACCGGTGCCGGTTGCTCGTCGCTGGTTGCACAGTTTCACGGCGCCGGTCGCCGCCGCCGCGCCTGGGAAGCCATCGTGCAGTCTTCCTGGCTCAGCCTGCTGCTTGCTGCCCTGATAACGTTTTTGTTTCTGCCTTATCTTGACCGGCCTTTCGCCTGGATGGGTCTTGAACCAGACACGGCCGCGCTCGCAGTCGAGTATTTTTATATCATTCTTCTCGGGTTTCCGCTGATATTTCTCGATATGCTGTCCGGAAATGTCTTCAATGCCTATGGCGACAACCGCATCAGTAACGGCATAATGATCATCTGTCTTATTGCCAATATGATTCTCGACCCGGTGATGATGTTCGGCTGGTGGGGTTTCCCGGCCATGGGCGCTGCCGGCGCCGCCTGGGCGACCGTCATCAGCCACGTGCTGTCGCTGATTATGCGTGGCGCCATTCTGCGCCGTCGCAATTATATTCCGCCACTGCTGAGTTTTTTCAGATTTCGCACCTTTTATTATCGCAAAATCATCAGAATCGGTCTGCCCAATGCCGCGACCTCGTGGGTCTGGTCGATTGTCTACCCGTTTCTTACCCGCCTGATCACGCCGTTTGGCATGACACCGCTCTCTGCTGTCGGTATCTGCCACCGTATCGAAAGCTTTCCGTATTTCACTTCGATTGCCTTTGGTATTGCGATGACCTCGCTGACTGGTTATTCGGTCGGGCGCCGCGAACACGACCGCATTGACGGCATTCTGATTGCGGGCCTGCGCTCTGCCACCCTGATTCTGCTGCC
>DAOQWI010000195.1:0-3798 GCA_035342015.1 Candidatus Ozemibacteraceae bacterium
CGAAGGCATGGCAAAAATAATTTGCCGCTTGCATGCCAATGACTTATCAATCGAAGATATTGCCAGAAATACCGGTCTTGAAGTCTGTGAGATCGAAAAAATACTGTCATTGGCAGTAAAATAACGGCAGTGCTTGAAGGCGGGCTCAAAAAAGAAGAGGCATTACTGATATGGTTAACGAACTGAAAAAAATCGACTTCGAGGAAGAACTGCGTCGCATGGAAGACCGCGAACGCGAAGCATTCGATATGGCTGTCATCAAAGGCGCAGCCTACAGACAGGGCAAAGCAGAGGGCAAACTCGAAGGCAGACTCGAAGGCAAGCTTGAAATTGCTGGCAATTTTTATAAACTCGGTTGTCCTCTCGAAGAAATTTGTGCTGCTACCGGTCTCGGCATCGACGAACTCAAAAAATATCTGGCAACTTTAACCAGGCCGTGAATAACTGCCGCTAACTTTAAAGAATTTTCAGGCTCTGTGAGCTTTTATAAGAACCGCGGGGCCTGTCTTCTTTTAAAAAAAACTGTTTCTGCGTCTGATAATTTTTACCTTTTTGTTTTCTGGTCGATTTGCCGCAATTGAGAATAATTCTGTTGCATAAATTCGCGGGTTTGATTATCTTTTTGTGTTGATATCACACATATTAACAGGTAGTTCTAATTTATGTCTGTAGAGGTAATTCAGCTCGCACGCGGAGGAACACTGATCAAGACCCCTTCCGGGTCTCTGCAGGTTGGCGCACCCCCCGAAACTATCAAGGACACCATGAAAATTCTTGGTGACGTGCCTGATACTTTCGTTATTCCGAACCGCATGTTTTCAGCTGAGCGCGGTGTTTCGCTCGCGGATATCGAATTTCCTGCCTATTTCAATTTCTTCATCAAACGCCGGCCGATTCACGTTATTGGCCACCGGCACCAGCTCGAAACCATAATGCGCGTCGTCAGAGAAGCCGTGCTTGGCCCTGATAACATTCAGCTGATGCGCGAATACCCCTATGGCATCAACCGCGACCTGATTCCGAATCTGCGCGCCGAAATGGAATACCTGCGCCCGTTGAGCCTCTCAGGGAAACGCAAAGCCGAACTTTCTGATATGGCGATCGGTATTCCGTGGGGTCCCGAGAACCGGGTGCCTTTCGGCGACATGGCGCTCGAACGCAACAAAGACTGTCTGCGCGTCGTCGACGGCAAAAAGGTCATGGCCGAAGTTTCTCTCGACGTAGCTTTCGGCAACGGAACCGAAAAGCCCTCATCCGGAAAGCCTTTCGAACCGCCGCTCTTTGGCGTTACGGTTATCGGTTCCGGTTCGGGCTTTGACCCGGGCGAAATGACCAGCGGTTTTATCATCTGGGTTAACCGCCGCGGCATTCTCGTCGATCCGCCCGTCGATTCGACCCACTGGCTGCGCTCGATGGATATCAACCCGCGCCTGATCGACGACTGCATTCTCACCCACTGCCACGCCGACCACGATTCGGGCATTCTGCAGAAGCTTCTCGAAGAAAAGAAGATCAATCTGTATACCACCGAAACGATCATGGAAAGCTTTGTGCGCAAGTATCAGTCACTGACCGGCCTGAACTACAAGACTTTCATGAGCCTTTTCCATTTTCACCCGATCAGTCTGCAGGTGCCGATACGCATCAATGGCGGTGAATTCAGGTTCTTCTATACCCTGCACTCGATTCCGACCATCGGTTTCGAAGTCTATTATCAGGGCAAAAGCTTCGTTAATTCTTCTGACTCGCTCTACGACCCGGAAACCTTCAAAAAACTCTACGAACGCGGTGATGTCAACCGTTATCGCATGATCGAGCTGACCAATTTCCCGTGGCATCATTCGGTGATTTTCCATGAAGCCGGCATCCCGCCGCTGCATACGCCGATGCAGAATCTTGTCGACATGCCCGATGCCGTTAAAAAACGCATTCATCTGATGCATGTTGCGCAGAAGTCGATCCCGGAAGGCTCGGGGCTTAAAAAGGCTCCGGACGGCCGCGAAGAATCGATTATTATTCCCGTCAATGCTCCCGCCAGCAACGAAGCGCTCGAATATCTCGACGTGCTCAACCATATCGACCTGTTTTCAGGCCTGCCTATCGAGAAGGCGCGCGAGTTTCTCACGCTTGTAAAGGTCGAAAACTACAAGCAGGGCGACCTGGTTATTCGCAAAAATTCGGTTGGCGACCGCTTTTTTATGATCGTCAACGGTCGTGCCCGCGTCGAGCGCGATGGTGCCGTAATCAAAGCCTATTCGAACAACGATTACATCGGCGAAACCTCGATGATTCTCAATGCCCCGCGCAACGCCGACGTCATCGCCGAAACCGACATGAAGGTTCTTGTCATGGATAAATACGATTTTCTCTATTTTATCCGTGGCAGCGAAATCGCCCGGCAGATGAAGATTATCGCCCAGAACCGCGAGTTCGATACCTGGAGCCTGTTCGACGCCTCGCAGCTTTTCAGGTCACTGTCGCCGACGCAGAGAACCCAGCTGCAAGGGATCATGGGCCGCATGAAAATTGCCCGTGGCGAAACCCTTGCCGGCCAGGGAACGACGCGCGAAAGCTTCTATATCGTCGATTCTGGTGTGATCAACGTTGAACGCTCTCATAGAGCCGTTCTGCGTGCCGGTCGCGGCAGTTTTCTTGCCAAAATTTATGCGACACCGCGCCGCGGCATTCACCGCTTTTCGCTCGTCGCCGCCGAAGACTCGATCCTTTATTCCATCGATGTCATGGAATTCTACCGCTTTCTCGAGAAGAATCCCGGAGTGTTCCTGTCTCTGAGGGAAGCCCGCATTCGCGACAACATTCAAAAGCCAGACTCCGAAGGGAAAAAAGATGATCGATAAATTCCAGGCCAGTATGCTGGGTTACGCGGTTGGCGATGCCCTTGCCGCGCCGATTGAAGATGTTTATCGCTCGGCGGAAGAAGGCGAAGAGCCGATTACCTTTTATGTAAAAGCCTTTCCGTCGCATCCTGTCAGTCATCTCAAACCCGGCCAATATTCAGACGAAACGCAGATAATGCTGCTTTTCGCCCGCAGCCTGGTCGAAAAAGGTGGTTTCTCGGTCGACGATCTTACTCATAGACTTGTCGACTGGTTTCACGGCCAGAAAAAACGCTCGGAGTGGCGATTCCCCGGCAATACTCTGGTTAAGTCGTGCCGAAAACTTGCTGCCGGCGTGCCATGGAGTCAGGCAGGGCATCTGTCTGCAGGCATCAACGCAGTTTGTCGCACTCTGCCATATTCTCTTGCCTATTTCAGAACCCTGCCACTGCTGAAGAACGCTATCGATAAGTCATGCCGCCTGACGCATACCGATCAGAAGGTTGTCGGCACCTCATTCGCCTTCTCTTCGATCATTGCACTCGGCCTTGAAGGCAGCGAATTCTCGCCCGATTTTATCATGAACCGGGCGATCGAAAAGTCACAGCCGTTCGCCACCGAAATGGTGAAGAAAATGAAGGCGGTTAAAGACTCGCTCAAGCTCGATAACCGGGCGGCGATTGAAAATATCGGCAACAGCGGCTACTGCCTCGATTCTTTTGCGGCAGCCCTTTACTGGTTTTTGAAGTCTGAAGGGCGTTTTGATGAAATGATTATCGGCGCAGCCAATTCCGGCGGCGATGCTGACGCCATTGCAGCTATGGCCGGGGCTCTTTTTGGGGCCTGGTTCGGTCTCGGCGCCATCCCCGAAAAATGGCTCGGGCCGCTCGAAGACTTTCAGGCCATCAGGCAGCTCGGCTGCGATCTCTACCGCATGGCTGTTCCGCAGAATTGACCGCAG
>DAOQWI010000195.1:3898-6168 GCA_035342015.1 Candidatus Ozemibacteraceae bacterium
GCAATGAACGGAAAAATTTCAGAAAAACAGTCTGGTCTGACGCACCAGGACAGCGAAGGCCGTGTAAAAATGGTCGACGTCAGCCGTAAAGAACCGACCATGCGTGTCGCAACCGCCTTTTCTTCACTTTTTGCCGGCGAAAAGGCTCTGGCGCTTCTAAACAGCGGCGCGCTTGCCAAGGGCGACGCCTGGGCGGCATCGCGGGTGGCTGCGATCATGGCAGCCAAGAAGACTTCTGAATTTATTCCGCTTACCCACCCGGTTCGGCTCGATTCGGTGCGTGTAGACCTGTTTCCGCTCGGGAAAGACCGTGTTGGCTGTTTTGCCACTGCCATCGCCTTTGACCGCACCGGCGTCGAAATGGAAGCGATGGTCGCTGCCACGACCGCCATGCTCAATATGTATGACATGGTTAAAGGTGTCGACAAGGCCGCCCGCATCGAGCAGACCCGATTGATCAGCAAAACCGGCGGCAAGAGCGGTGAATGGCTCGCCGAAGGCGCGGCGATCGGCAAGATTGAAAAGCTTGCCACGAGCAAAGGCAAGGGTACCCCGAAAGATCCGTGTGATGAGGCAATGCTGAAAGTAAACTTCGGCCTCGAAAGCGATGCGCACGGCGGCGACTGGCATCGGCAGGTTTCCATGCTTGGGGTCGAAAGTATCGAAAAAATGCGTAAGCAGGGCCTGAGCGTCGATTTCGGTTCTTTTGCCGAGAATATCGCGACTTCCGGGGTCTGCCTTTATGAGCTGCCGGTCGGCAGCCTTGTCTGGTGCGAAAACGGCGTGGTGATGCAGGTTACCCAGATCGGCAAAGAATGCCATACAAAATGTGCCGTTTATTACAAGGCCGGCGACTGTGTGATGCCGCGCGAGGGCATTTTTACCATCGTTCTCGCCGGTGGCCCGGTCAGATCTGGCGAAAAGTTCATCGCGTTGAAGCTCTGACATGACCGAACCGGCGAAAAAAAAGTGGGTGCTGGCCCTCGATCCCGGCTCTGACAAGGTCGGTTACGCTGTCGTTTACCATGATCTCAGCCACGGCGAAATGGGAATTGCCTATCTGTCAGAAATGCAGCGGGTTTTTCGCCGTTTTTGCTCTGCCGAAGCTGGTGATCTGCCGCAGGCGGTGGTCATGGGAAACGGCACCGCTGCCGCCGTGCTCTGCCGACTTTACAACGATCTGCAGCTGGATATCCCGGTCAGATTTGCTGAAGAGCGCAATACTACCTATAAGGCCCGCGGTCGCTATTTTGCCGAGAACCCGCCAACCGGAATCTGGCGTCTGGTACCGCTTGGCCTGCAGACTCCGCCGCGCCCGGTCGATGATTACGCCGCCTGGCTGATCGGCGAGAAATATCTCAGCGAAAACAACCTTACCGAAAAAGGCTGAAACTATTTTTGCGGTTGGCAAAACCGGTGGAAATAATTAGGTTTAATTGTATACAGTGCTTTTCTGGAGTTGCTATGTTTAATGGCAAGGTTGGTTCTCTGATTCTGGTGTTGCTGATTTTTGGGGCCTTTATGACCGGTTGCTTTTGGGGTAAGGGCGACAATTCTCCGGCCACCCCTGCGCCTGCAGTTATAAACGAGCCCCTTACCAGCGTTCGCTTCGAAATTGCGCTGCCGGCAGAAAATGCCTCTTTGCGTGCCGCTGCCGGCGATGTTCCGCAGGTGTTTTTTGAACTGCGCCTGCTTGACCGTTCCAGCAGCAGTTCCCCGGTTGTGATGCTGCGTAAACAGGCGCTGGTTTCTGCCGGCGACGGCGGCTTTGTTGCCAGTGCCCGGTTCGAGAATGTGGCAGTGCTGCCGGCGATTGCGAGCATGAGTATCAACGGCGGCTATCTGGTCGGTGCCGACAGTAAGCAGTATCGCATCTGGGTTGGCCGCAAAGACCTGGTGGCGGCAAGCGAAAATGTCATAACTCTGGTCGGAAAGGGTGATAAAAGCCCGGTCGACGTGGCAGTGAATCTGCTCGATCGCCTGATAGCTGACCCCGCCAATGTTGCTAACCTGGCACTGCCGATTTTTGAAAAGGTCGACGCCATTGTCGCCGGTCTCAATCTGAACTCAACCACCGTCTACGATGATGCCTACACCGCGTATAATGGCGCTTATGGGGTAATTACGGTGCCGGCTGACGCCGAGTTTACACCGCCTTCAGGCTACGCTTCGCTTGCTTTTCCGAAAAAAGACAGCAGCGTTCAGCTGGTTATGCCCTCGTTTACCGCCGCCTCTGCAGCCTGGATGATTCTTGTTAATCGTTCAGCCAG
>DAOQWI010000196.1:0-6144 GCA_035342015.1 Candidatus Ozemibacteraceae bacterium
CGTGCAGGTTTTTGAGGTGCTGCAGGCGGTGGCTTTGGTCGAGAAAGTTTTCGCGGTTGTTAACAGCCGCTCTGGCACTTCTTACCACTTCGGCGTAGCTTGCGGCGGCCGTGTTCAAGGCCTCGTTCTGCGGCTCAATCATCATCGTGGGCAGAAAGAACAGAACCATCAGAATGAAAAGCGGTAATGGAGCACGTTCTTTGAGTTTTTTCAGTTCATTCGGGTTCATCAGGGCAATTCCCCGCTTTCTCCGGCATAATCGACCTCAAGACTGAAAGTTATACCGGTATTGCCTTCGAGCTTGCTGCTGGCATGTTTTTTCAGGTTCGGGTTAACGAAGACGCTTTCAGCAAACAGCGCCCGCAAAAGTTCGGTAACCTTGCCAAGATCGGTTGCTTCGCCTTCGAGGCTAATTCTGACAAGCTTTTCCGGGCGAATGCCGATGCGTCTGTAGCGCACCTGCGGCGGGGTCAGCTTTTCAAGCCGATCGAGCAGCGTGCTCCATGATGTGCGGCACAGGGTCGATGCCCGGCGCATGGCAAAATATTCAGTTTCGGCTTCTTCAAGGTCTTCTTTTGCCGGTCTAAGTTTTGTCAGTTCCTCTTTAAAGCTGCCAAGACGCTTGCTCAGCTGCTCTTCGGCGCTCTGGTAGAAAGCGGTTGTGCTGCCGGCGGCGCTGTATTTATAAGCAAGAAACATGGCCAGGGCGAGCGGCACAGAAAACAGAATGACCAGAGAAGTCTTCAGCATGAAACTGCTGCCCTTGCGATAAACGACCGTTGGTTTGAAATTTAAAAAGTGCTTCATCTTTTCACCTACTTCGCCAGCAGACCGAGGCAGGCGGCAAAAGCCGGCCCGGTTCTGACCTTGTCTTCATCGACTTTTTTGGCCAGTGGCATTTCGGCCAGCGGGTTGAACAGCCGGCACGGTGTTTCGAGATATTCGGACAAAAATGTTTCGAGCCCGGCAAACATACTGCTGCCACCGGTCAAAAACACCGCCGGCAGCCGCGAAACGTTGAATTTATCCTGAAAAAACCTGAAAGTGACATTGAGTTCGCGAAGCCAGTTGCCGAAGATGCGATCGATACGCTGCCGACGCTCAAGCAGTTCACTCACATCGGCCCGGCCGGTCGGGAAAAACTTTTCTGAATGCTTTGTTTTCATTGCTGTTTCGAGATTGATTGAATCAAGTTCGCTGATAATTTTGGCGAATTCTTCGCCAGCCACTTCGATAACCCGCTCGTACATCAGCGCGCCACGGTTGTATGCCTTGAAAACCGTGGTTTCGTGACCGATGTGCAGATTGATAACTGTCTGATCAACGGTGCGGTCAGGAAATGATTCTTCGAAAAGGTTGAAGACGCCCAGAGAAGAGGTATCGAAGGCCATTACCTCGACATGCAGGTCGGTGGTCAGACTCGAAAGAATCTCGATTATTTCGGCTTTGACAGCGGCTGCCAGAACCTGATAATGCCCCGGAGCACCATTAGCAGCCGGGCCAAGTATCTGATAATCGATGAATACCTTCATGCCTTCAGGAATCGGGAGACTTTTTTCGAGGCGCCATGAGAGAAAGCCCGGGAAGCGGCGTTCGTTCTCAGAAAGTTCGAGTGTTTCCAGATGCAGCTTGACCCATCGATCTGGCAGGCCGATGACGAAACCCTGACGGGTGTTTTTAATGCTGCGGACCAGCCCGGCGAGAGTGTTTTTAAATACGGTAAGATCGCTGATGAAGGGACCGGTAAAGTCGCCTCCTACAAGCCCCTGTGGCAATTCGACCATGGCAAGATTGCGCACGACATAGCCCTGACGGGCCGGGCCAGGGTCGACAGCCGCAATTTTAATGCTGTTGGTGCCAATATCGAGGGCAACCAGATCGGTATAAAGGTTCATCAGAGCACCCCTTCTTCAAACGTGACGCGATTCATTTCTTCGAATGTGGTGAGACCCCGTTCGACCTTCTGCCAGCCGGCGCGGCGCAGTGGCACCATGCCCTGGGCAATGGCCGCTTTCTTGATTTCGAGCGGCGACTGCCGGGTGAGAATCATCTGTTTGATCGCCGGAGACAGTTCTAGAACCTCAAAAATGCCGGAGCGACCCTGATAACCGGTGTCATGACAGAAACGGCAGCCTTTGCCTTTTTTGAACTCGACGTGAGAATAATGTTCGAAGTCGATGGTCAGCCGCTTCATTTCTTCGGTTATGGTTGTGTCGTCGCCGGTGCAGTTCTTGCAGTTGAGGCGCAACAGGCGCTGTGACATGATCAGGTTGAAAGAACTGACGAATTCATACGGGTCGATTTCCATGTTTTCAAGGCGCGAAATAGCATCGGTGACGTTGTTGGCGTGAATCGAGCTGAAAACCAGATGCCCGGTAAGTGCCGCATTGATGGCAATTTTTGCGGTTTCCGGGTCACGAATTTCGCCGACCATTATTTTATCAGGGTCCTGGCGCACGATCGAACGCAGGCCCGAACTGAAGGTCAAACCCTTCTTTTCGTTTACCGCGATCTGCACGATGTCTGGCAGTTGGTATTCTACAGGGTCTTCGATGGTGATGAACTTGTCTTTCGGTGTGTGGACGAATTTTAAAGCCGAATAGAGGGTGGTGGTTTTGCCCGAACCGGTTGGGCCTGCGACCAGAATCATACCATAGGGCTTTTTGACGTTGCGTTTGAAAAGCAGCAGGTCATCGCCTTCGAGCCCGAGTCTCTGAATGTCGAGGCCGAGGGCCGATTTGTCGAGAATGCGAAGAACCACGGTTTCGCCAAAGATTGAAGGCAGAACCGAAACGCGAAAATCGACAAAGCGGTCATCGATTTTCAGTTTGAAGCGACCATCCTGTGGCACGCGCTTTTCGGCGATATCGAGCTGTGCCATAACCTTGAGGCGCGAAATGATCGGGCCGCGCAGACGCGGTTCAACGTCAGAAAGCACTTCGAAAAGAACGCCGTCGATACGGTATTTGACCTTCAACTGTGATTCGTAGACTTCAAAGTGAATGTCGCTTGAGCGTTTGCGCACACCTTTGAGAATAATGGCATCCACCATTCTGATTACCGGGGTTTCATTGCCGAAACCGGCGCTTTTGGCGACACCGGCGGCGGGAGCGTCATCTTCTTCCTCGATCATAACTTCAAGTGGCGGAAAATTCTCAAGGTCAGCAAAAACCACTTTTGAATCGAGACTGGTTTCGATCATCAGATTCAGAAGTTTCTGTATCGCCATTTTTGAGGCAACCAGCGGGCGGATCGGCAGCCCGAGCTGAACTTCGAGCTCTTCGATCGAATCGACGTTACCGGGATCATGCATGATCAGCTGAATTTCTTTACCCAGTTTCTGATGCGGAATAAAACAGTAGCGCCGCATCAGGGCAACGTCGATGCTGTTGAAAAGTTCGTCGTTGACTTCGTAGCGGGTCAGGTCGACGTATTCGATGCCAAGTTCGACAGCCACGGCTCTTGCATACTCTTCTTCCGTTATCAGGCGTTTTTCGATAAGAACCTGACCGAGATTGGCCGGAATTGCACCAAATTCGCTGACGAGCTGCTGCACGTAATCGAGTGTTATAAAGCCTTCTTCTACGAGGATTTCGCAGAGCGCTTTTTTGCGAAAGGTGGCGGCAAAGGCTTTGAAAAGGTTCTGGTCAGTTACTTCGGGGTCGCTGTCGAGTCGGCGCAGAATATTGTCGGGGTGCCCGGCAGACTCTTTAAAGAGCTTTTCGGCTTTGCCCGCATCGATAATGCGCTTTTTTACCAGAAAATCTTTGAAACTTTCCATCTCATCTGTCCTAATTGATTTGTGAAGCAGCAGTCAGCACGGGGTACAGCAGAGCAACGACCAGGGTGCCGACCACGAGGGCCATTCCAAGAAAAAGCATCGGTTCTATCAATGATGTGACCGTATCGGTGAGCTCGGTAATTTCTTCGTCGTAATGTTCGGCAAGGTTGTCGAGCATTTCGCCAAGATTGCCTGATTCTTCGCCGACGGTTACGACGCGAACCATGATTGTCGGGGTTTCGGGTATGGATTTGAGGGCCTTGCCGAACCCGAGCCCCTTTTCGAGCAGTTCGGGAAGGACGGCGAAACGTCTGGCAATCACCTTGTTTTCAAGGCTGTCGAGCACGACCTTGAGGCTGTCGAGAATCGGAATGCCACCTTCGACCATTGTCGACATGGTGCGGGCAAACTGGCTGTAGGCAAAATTTTTCTCAAGATCCCGTAACAGTGGCACCCTGAGTTTGAAGCGGTCGATTTTTCTTCGGCCTTCGGGCGATTGATAAAAGCTCACAATTGCAGCAACTGCAAGCAGGGCCAGACAGAAGAGCAGCAGAAACCATTCGCCCAGGAATTCTGAAGCCGAAAGCAGCAGTGATGTCATCAGTGGCAGCGGAATATCAAGACTGCGGAACAGACTGGCGAATTCAGGTACAACCTCGATGATCATATAAACGACGGCCAGTGAAGAAACCGCCAGCAGAATTGTCGGGTAGATCATCGCCGCTATGACCTTGCGTCTGATTGCCAGTGAACTTGTGAAGTAATCAGAAAGACGTTTCAGTATGTTTTCGAGAGCACCGGCCTTTTCGCCGGCGACGATTGTCTTGATGTAGATTTCGGGGAAAACTTCTGGGTGTCGGCCAAGTGCCCGGCTGAGCGATATGCCTTCGCGGATGTCCTGGTGAACTTCGCGCAGAGCACGATTAAGTGGTGTGTCTTCGGCATCGTCGAGAAGCACATCGATGGCGTCGGTAATAGGCATGCCGGATTTAAGAAGGGTACGTATCAGCTTGGTGAACTCATTGAGATCTTTAAGTGAAACCTGTTTTTTGAATGAAAGCGCAGATTTTATCTGGTCTGCAAGCGATTCGTCGAGACTGGTTTCGGAAAGAATATAGTAGCCACGGGTGCTGAAAGCGGCCCGCAGTTCTTCTAACGACCTGGTTTCAAAAACCTCTTCGCTGGTATTGCCCTTTTCGTCGGCGTAGCGAATTTTTATTCTCTGCATTATTTACCCCGAAATAAACAATCCCGGATTTCCGTTTGCCTATGATTTTATGCTATCTCGGCAAAAATCACAAACATTAATTGGAAACCCGGGACTGTCAGGACAACAGCGGCCCTACTCCCTTTCAACGTGAGCTTTAATTGATAAAATGCTCATTCAGTTCGGCCTGTTTTTGTGTTAATTCAAGGATCCACTGCTGTTCGGGGTCAATAATAACTTCTTCAACCGCGCCAAACCATTCACGCGCCGACTTGCGGTCTTCGAGGCGGCGGTACAGTTCACCGATCAGATAGGTCACGACCGGCAGATTGTCTGGGTTAGAAATTGTCGATTTCTCGACGGCAATTTTAAGAAACTTAACTGCCAGCTGCTGCAGTTCAATTTCGGCCTTGCGGTTTTCGCGCAGACGACAGCACCATGAACCGCGCAAATAAAGGTTTCCGATATGGTATGGATTGCGGCCGGTTTCTTCATAGAGTTTTGCAGCGATAAAAAACTTGAGGGCCTCTTCCGGCATCTTTTTGCATATCGGCAGGCTAAGAATCTTTTTTATCAAAGGAATTGAAACTTTGCAGTTTTCCCTGCTCCCGGCCGAATAATCTTCGGGATAACCTGAGAAATCACATTCAGGGCACTGGACCAGAAAGAAAGGCAGCGGGTTTTCCCCGAGATAATGGGGTAAAAAATCTGAATCCTGGCCCTGATGGGTAATCGAAGTCACGGTTCTGGCTTCAAAAATGGCCCCACAGGCCGGGCAGGTAAAACCGCTGAGTTTGAATGATGTAACCAAGTTTTCTTCTCCTGACGTCTGTCAGAATATATTCACAAACTTTTAGTGTGTCAATTCGAATGTCATTCAGCTGACTGTAGATTATTCTGTGAGCCTGGCAATCTGACCGAATGAATCGGGGGGCCAGAATTTGATTTCGGCTCTACCTTTGACCAGTTTACGATCGAGCAGACCCCATGAACGACTGTCATGAGAGTTATTGCGGTTGTCGCCCATTACGCAGATCTTGTCTGCCGGTATTTTCTGTGGCCCGTATGAGCCAAAGACGTATTCCTTTACGAAAGGTTCTTTCATCATTTTTCCGTTGCGGAACAGGTAACCATCTTTGATTTCAATAACATCGCC
>DAOQWI010000197.1:0-6028 GCA_035342015.1 Candidatus Ozemibacteraceae bacterium
GTAGGCAGCCAGACCGGCTTCATTCTCATTCTCGGTGAACATGCCAAGAAGTGTGTCGCGATCAACGGTCATGCTGGTCACTCTGATATCACTGCCGGGCTGGAGAAGTGATGTTATGGCTGTTTCTACGCGATTCTCGTCAAATGAGCTCGATGCCTGAATGTAGAAAAAATCAAGACTGGCACCCCCGACCGGCGGATTGTCGACACCTGGAAGAGAGACGTCCTGCCCGGGAGTGTTGAGACCCGTCTCAGGGTTTGCCGCTGCTGCAATACCAAGCATTTCAGGCGCGAGGATAATTGCGGCGTAGAGACTGTCGCGGGCATTTTCCAGAACTGCTTTACGAATTTTTTTCAGCAACAGGCCAGCTTCAAGATTCTTTTTTATGAAAAGATCGGTAGTCTGAGCAGCGCCCAGAGCAAGAAGACTGGCAGTCATCGGGTTCTCCGGATTTAAAGCACAAAGCTTGGCCTTGCCCTGCGGAAGAATTTGTACGATACCCGATTCATGAAGAAGGTGGACACGGTTATATGCCGTACCATAGGGAAGCTTGAGCTTTCGTGAAATCTGGTGGATTGACAGTACCCCGTCGGGTGTTTCCATGAAGGCGCGTGTTATGTCGATGTTTGTTTGCATGGCAGGCAGTATACAATATTTTTTGTGGGTTATCAATTTATTGAGAATAGTTGAAAAATGGTTCTGCCAATTTTCGGATTCAGGCTGCTGACAGGCGAATTTTTTATTATAATATCAGTATGGTAGAAAAATGAAAGCAAAGGTTAGGCAAAACATGCAAAAATTTTTAATTGTTGATGATGAATCTGTTAATTGCAGGCTGTTGAAAGAATTTCTGGCTGAGAGAGCCTGTTGCGATATTGCATATTCCGGCAAAGATGCCCTTAAACTTTATACAACCGCCTGGGAAACCGGCAACGATTACGATCTGATGCTTCTTGATGTGTCGATGCCTGAAATGGATGGACTTGAAGTGCTTGAACGCATTCGCAAAGATGAAGAAAATCGCGGCATCAAACTTGGAACCGGATTGCCCATCATAATTCTTACCGCAGTTAAAGATTCCTTTATGAGCGCTTTTAAAAAGGGTGCTGAAGAATATATTCTCAAGCCGGTGAACCGCGAAACCTCAATCAATAAAATTGACGAGCAGTTGCAAAAGAGGGCTCAGGGTTGAGTTTTGAGCTTAAGCAGCTTCAGAGTCTGTCTCAAGAGGTCTTCCGGTGAAAATGGCTTCGAAAGATAGGCATCCATGCCGGCGTTGAGACAGGCTTCTCGGTCGCCTTTCATTGCTCTGGCGGTAACGGCAATAATCGGCACATGCTGATTCGGGCCCTGATTTTTTCTCAGGGCCTCGGTTATTGCCAGACCACTCCAGCCTGGCAGGCACCAGTCAAGAATCACCAGATCGAATCTGGTGCGGTTAAGTATCTCTGTTGCCTTCAGGCCGTTGTCGACGCTCTGGTGCCTGAAACCAAAAAGTTCAAGGCACTGTTCGGCGAATTTGCAGCTGGCGGGATCGTCTTCAACTATCAGAATCGAAACGTCTGCCGGTTTGATTTCGGGTTTTCCAGACAGTTCATTGCTGTTTGCGTTATTTTCCGGGTTGCTGCTTTCTGCCGCCATCTGGTCGAAGGGAATATTGAAGAAAAACTCGGAACCCTTGCCGGGAGTGCTGCAGCATCCGATGGTGCCGCCCATCAGATCGACAAGTCGTTTCGAAATGGCCAGACCAAGGCCAGTGCCGCCAAACCTGCGGGTTGTGCCGGTGTTGGCCTTGGTGAATTTCTCGAAAATCAGTGGCAGATCCGCGGCAGATATGCCGATGCCGGAGTCTTCGACGCTGACATCTATGTAACAGTTGCCTGAGTTGTTGCAACTCTGTCTGGCTTTTATCTTAACGTAGCCGTTTTTGGTGAATTTTACCGCATTCCCGATCAGGTTGATCAGAACCTGTCTTACCCTTTGACTGTCACCGTTTACCTCGTGTGCAATCAATTGAGAATCAAGTTCCAGGTGCAATGTAATACCTTTGTCGGCTGCTTTTGGCTCAAAAAGTTTCACTATGTCTCTTATCATTTTGCCAAAAGAGAACGGGGTTTTGTCGAGAATCAGTTTGTTTGCCTCGATTTTTGAAAGATCCAGGATGTCGTCAATTAAAGCCAGAAGAAGCGAACCGGAAGACTTGACAATCGCAGCATAATCACGCTGCTTCTCAGAGAGGCTGGTCGACAGCAGTAAGTCGATAAAGCCAAGAACTGAATTCATCGGTGTGCGAATTTCATGACTCATGTTTGCCAGGAATTCACTTTTGGCAAGACTGGCTGCTTTGGCATCTTCGATGGCCTTCTTCAGCTTTTCTTCGTATTCTTTTCTTACCGTGATTTCTTTTGCCAGCTCGGCATTTGCCGTTTCCAGCTGACGGGTTCGCTCTACAACCCGTTCTTCAAGGGTGTCGAGGGTCTTTTTCAGTTCAAGTTCAGCGCGTTTTCGCAGGGTGATATCGGTGGCGATAATTACTGCCCTCGACAGCAGGGCACCGCTGTCTGGAACCGGCCTGCATATAAGGGTAAGAAAGACAGGGTCATCGTTTATTCTCAACTCAGCTTCGGTTTCGAAGATACTGTTGCTGGCAAAGGTTTCTATGATGTCTTTTCGCAGGGTATCCCGGTCGGGTGAGGCAAAGAATTCCCATAGATGAATTCCGGTGATTTCGTTTTTTTCGCGTTGCAAAATTGCTTTGCCTGCCGGGTTGATCACCAGAATGCGCCCCTCGGTGTCGATAAGGCTTACCCAGTTTGGCGATGCTTCCACAACTCCCTGATAGCGAAGATCTGAAGAGAAAATAACCTGTGATGAGGCTCTTAACCGGTCGGCCAGAACGCGGCGAAGCGCTTCTTCCGATTTTTGTAGACAGGTGACGTTGGAAAAGGTGGCAATCAGGCACTGAGTATCGCTGCAAAATTCCTGGCAGTGAAACATTTCGACCGAAAGGGCTTTCTGTTTGCCGTCACAAGAGGTGAAATCGACGAGAATCGGCTTTTGTTGCCCCTCTGAAAAGCTTTTCAGAAGAAGTTGTGTGTCGATATCGACTTTTCCTTCGCATATCTCGTATAGATATCTGCCGACAGCCTTTTCTCTTGAAATTTCGAATAAAGCACAACCCATGGGGTTGATGTTTCTGATCAGGCCTTCACTGGTTAGAAGAAGAACTGCTCCAGGGGCAAAATGAGTGATTGCCTGAAAATAATCGTTTGAACTGCAGACACCGCCACGTTTTGTTAAATTCATGTGATTCCATTTTGTTCGGCAAAAAATTTGACTGATCGGCTACGGGAATTCAGGGCTGCGACATTCTACTGATTAATTATAACTTGCCGGTCAGGTTTTCCGTAACGCATAAAACCTGAAAAATTTTACTATTTTCTATTGTTATTTAAAGACAGATGACCCGACCCGAAGAAAAATGTCTTAAAATGCCTGCCAACAGCAAGAATTAGCAAATCTGTAAAAAGTAAAGAAAAAAATAACAAAATATTGACTACTAGTATTTCGGGTGGTATAATCCAAGACCATTTCGCGAATGGTACATAAATTGCTAAGTTTTCGGAGACCGGCCGGCATTGTTAAGATTAACAAACAAAAATCTTCTATTTTCCAGAAAACTGAGACTGAGTTCTTCTTTTGTCGTACTAAAATGCGGGTGTTTTCAAGCTTTTTGAGAATACCCGTTTTTCCATTTAGCTCTGTTGTCAGCGCAGCAGGGTATGTTACAAATCTAAGGAGCAAGGCAGAATTATGGTGACAAAGCAACAGCCTGTAGCCAAAAAGTATCTGATGGCGAGAGATCGGCTATTTGAAAACATTCCGAACCTCATCGACATCCAGCTCAAATCTTTTGAATGGTTTCTGCAAGCCGGAAAAGAACCCTCCAAAAGAGATAAACAGGGGCTGGAAGAAGTTTTCAGAGAAGTTTTTCCGATCCAGGACTACGTAGGTAATCTCTGCCTGGAATACAATGATTACAGCCTCGGCCTGCCGATGTGTAAAAATTGTCCGCAGCTCAAGCTGCGCAAAAAGTGCCTCTATGACGACTGCAGTTTCGTTGAAAAAGAATGCGAAATCGCGTTCATCGGCGAAACTCCCTTCCGCGTCAAACATAGCCCCGACCAGTGCCGCAAGCGCGACCTGACCTATTCGATTCCGCTCAACATCCGTGTTCAGCTGATCATGCAGCAGACCGGTGAAGTTAAAGAACAGGAAATCTTCCTGGTCAATCTGCCCTGTATGACCGAGCGCGGTACCTTTATTATCAACGGTGCTGAACGCGTTGTCGTCAGTCAGCTGCACCGCTCACCCGGCGTTTATTACAGTTTCAACCGCGCCAAAAAGATGTATTCAGCTAAAATCGTTCCCTATCGTGGCGCCTGGATGGAATTCGAACTCGACCTGATGAAAGACGCTGTATTCGTCAGACTCGATCGCAAGCGCAAAATTCCGATCACCACCTTCCTGCGATCTCTTGGCTATGCCAATGACGAAGCAATTCTTGAACTTTTTGACAACAACGAGACCATTGCAAGCTCGCTGAAGTTTGACAAGCAGTCTGTAAGTGCCGCCGAGGGCCAGGATAAAGTTAACCGCGCTGTCACCGATTCTCTCAAAGCAATTTTCAGCAAGCTCCGCCAGGGCGACCTCTTTGTTGAAGAGAATGCTCGCGGCCTTATCAAGAGCCTGTTCTTCGATCCCAAGAAATACGACCTCGGTGATGTGGGTCGCTATAAACTCGACAAAAAGCTCAGACTGATCGATCGCCTCTCTGAGCAGGTTGCATTCAAAGATATCATCAACCCGGCCACCAAAGAACTGATGGTCGAAGGTTCAAAGCGCATCAAAAAGAGTATCGCCGCTCAGCTTGAAGCTCTGCAGGTTCCTTCTTACATCAGAATCGGTGAAGATAACCGTGGCTACCGCATTATGTATAACCCGGTCTGCGCCGACGTGAAGCTTTCTGAAGTCGAAATCGGCATCGTTGATCTCGTTGGCCGCACCGCCTGGGAATCAATCACCGATCCGAAGACCGGCGAAATCATCGTTGAACAGGGCGCCGAAATCTATGATGACACTTTCAACCGCATCAAAGAACTCGGCATCGAAAACGTCAAGGTCAAAAAAGACCGCGTGCTCTGCATCGAAGACATCGTTGGCGTTATCCGCTACCTGATCGATCTTTCAAATGGTATCGGCCGCCTCGACGATATCGATCATCTTTCCAACCGCCGTATCCGCCGCTGTGGCGAACTGCTCCAGAATCAGTTCCGCATCTCTCTCAGCCGCATGGAACGCGTCATCAAGGAAAGAATGACCATTCACGATCTCGACAGCTACACCCCGCAGCTTCTCATCAACACCCGCCCGGTTTCTGCGGTTGTCGATGAATTCTTCGGCAGTTCACAGCTCTCACAGTTCATGGACCAGACCAACCCCCTGGCAGAACTTACTCACAAGCGCAGATTGTCAGCCCTCGGGCCGGGCGGTCTGAAGCGCGAACGCGCCGGCTTCGAAGTCCGCGACGTTCACCCGACCCACGACGGCCGCATCTGCCCGATTGAAACTCCTGAAGGTCCGAACGCCGGTCTTATCGCCAGTCTGGCTGTTTATGCCCGCGTCGATGAATTCGGCTTCCTGACCACACCGCTGTGCAAGGTTGATCCCGAAACCGGCATGATCAACTACGGCGACATGGAATACAAAGATGCCTATGATGAAGACCGCTACAAGGTCGCTCAGCCCGATATCGCCATCAGCGACGAAGGCATGCTCATTCCTTCTGCCGTTCCCGCCAAATACTTCAGTGATGACTACGAATTCGATTATCTGCCGAAATCAGAAATCGAATACATCAAATTCTCACCCCTGCAGATGGTAAGCGTTGCATCAGCCCTGATCCCGTTCCTCGAACACGATGACGCCAACCGCGCTCTGATGGGTACAAACATGCAGCGCCAGGCCG